>JBBSKW010000013.1:0-34858 GCA_038256005.1 Pyrinomonadales bacterium | reverse complement strand
CGAGCCCGCACGGTCGCATAAACCTTCCCGATATCCGGAAAATTATGCAGCAGCATCGACAAAGTGACCTTCCCTACAAACCCGGTCCCGCCGATAAAGAAGATCTTCTTACCCTTAAATATTTCTGTTGGTGATAGTTTCATTCTTTACTTCTGGCCGGCCAAACTTGCACGGATGGCCCAGGGACCTGGATTCATTGTTAGGCCGGTTATTCGACCGGCCGATTCATCGAATTTCAAAACCTCTCGGGCTTTCGATTCGAGGATGAACGTCTCATTGGCAGAAGCCGTCAAACGGTAATCCTTCCCGGCATCGAAGTATATTCGACCGTTGCCCTTGAACCTTACTGAAAGTCCCCCGCTAACCACCCTCACGGTAAGTTCGCCTCCCCCGGGGAACACATAGGTTCCGGTGTATTTATGCAGATCCTTCTGATCGGGCTGATTGCTAAGTGAGGCGGCCCGCGCCGGGAGTTCGGGAATGCTGCTCAGGATAGCGTCCCAAGCCACTTCGGAAGCGATGACCGCAAGGTCGGTCACATCCAGGGCCGGATTATCGACCTCATCTGTCGTCACCGCGTAAAGAATGTCACCATCGGAGGCGGTCGCGAATGGTTGAATCGCCCGGGCCATCGACGAATGAACCTGAACTGCTAGTCGCTGAAGCTCCGAGAAAGGTAGTTTCTGATTTGTGACGACGAGGGTGATCGTCGTGTTTGGACTCGGACCGCCTTTGTCATCGAAAGCGGCTGCGATTGGCCCGTAACTTTTTAGTTTTTCCGCGATCTTCGGACACGGTTGATCAGAATGGTTGCGGCCGCAACGCACAACCCGCCCATCGCGGTCGACCACCGAGCCTAGTGCGTTGACCACCGTGAACACGCCTATCTTGGTCGGCCCGACGGTCCTGAAAGCTCCGCCCTGTCCCGAATGAGACCAGTCGACATAATTGTCGGCACTCTCGCCGCGATTGAAATAACGTCCCTGCATCGCGAAGCGTCCCGCTCCGCGAGCCCCAAGCGGGAACCAGCCGGGCTGGACCGACCGAAGCGCCGCCCTGCCCAAAGTATCATCAGGCGTGACCCTGCTGAACCGCCGACCGCCCACGTCGAAGATTATCGCTCCGACCACTCCGGCAATAAAATCTGTGTTCCCTTCGGCAGCTTTCAGTTCCTTGAGGCCGTTTGCCACGCCGGTTGCCGCCGACAGGCCGTACCAAGACCCACCTGAAAACACCACCGCCTGCATCATCTTGCGTTCATATCCAAGCTGAAGCGACGCGGCGTTTATCTGGCCCGGAGCTCCACCCCGCAAATCAACGGCGCCCTTGAAACCGCCCGGAAAGTAAAACACGGTGGTCCCGGTTGGCCCCTCGTCGTATTCCGCGACGCCGACAAGCATCGCCGGAAAGTCGAACTTGAGGGCCGTCCCACTCTTGTCAGTTTTCGGAACCGGAACATTCACTGCCTGCTGGGCGCGTAAGGAGAGAACCGCGAGTGAGAGTAAAAACAGGAGCGGTAATAATGTTTTTAGTTTCATAATTGTTTTGCCACCTTTAACGTTCCTTCATTCTTTCGTCGCTACGCGACATCTTTTCTCCGCCCCGTTCAAGAGGCTTCCCGCGTTTCGCGGCATCTAGCCACGTTGTTTACGGCGTGGTCGGCGCTCGCCAATTGACCGCGAGGGCGTTTTAACGTCCTTCTCGCCCTGAGCTTTAGCCTTTAGCAATAATTCAGCCAATTCTTCCAAAGTCGGCGACGGGTCTCGGAACTCCTTCGGATATGGATAAAACTCGTATTTTCCCAACTGCAATTCCTGACTCATTTTTTAACTCTCGCTTTCTTTACCTCAACAAACCCGATCTTTCGTTTTAGATATTTCGGGTCACCCATTATCTGACCGAGCAAACCGGACACAACCCCAAATTTCTCGCTATGATAATCTGTCGTTTTCTCGAGTTTTTCAACGCGATCTGCTAAGTCTTGATAGAGTTCAAGCATCGCCCGCATTTTCACAAAAGCACGTACCACGACGATACTAGCCTCAACGGCCGTGGTACTGTTCAGAACGCTTGCGAGCATTACCGCTCCGTGTTCAGTGAATGCAAAAGGAGCGTATTTTATATTTGATCCGCGTTTAGAACCGGTTTTGTTCAAGGTCACAGATTGTGATCTTGAAGACTCTAAGTTGGCAATCTCACTATCGTTAAGTTCGAATAAAAAGTCTTCTGGAAAACGATGACGATTTCGCCGAACAGCTTGCTTTAGTACTCGCGTTTCAACCTGATTGATTTCTGCTAGGTCACGATCTAACATCACTCGTTGCCCACGAATAACAAAAATATTGCTTTCGACGTGCTCCACCGTCGCAAGTTGTGCTGACTTAATCTTCTTATCACTCATAAACAAATGTGGTCACAATTTGTGATTGCGATCCACCTAGTCCGAGACATTACACAACCCGATGATCGGTTGATGGAGCATTGTGATCTCGGCGTTTCGGCCCATGTATGAGCGGCCCATTGCGATGGCTTCGGTCAGGTTGTCGGCGCGTTCCCAGCCGAGCATTTCGGGCACGTGAGCATTTTCGGCGCCGGCGACGATCACTTTGCCGACATGCTGGCGGCCGTTTTCGCCCCAGTACCACATAAAGAACGGGTGTGCTCCGTGATATGCATTTCCGCGTCGGTACATCTCGACGTAAGCGGGATTCGACGCAAACTCGCGTTCATATTTCTCACGAAGGTAAAATGCATCGCGAGATTCCGGCAGCAGCCGATGGAAAAATTCGATGTACGACGGATGAAAATTGTGGTCAAATTCGTCAAAGCACGGATGCGTAATGATCATCACGCCGCCCTTTCTGAGCAAAGGCTTGTTCCGGTACATATTGAAGTGATACCCAAGCGCCATTACCTGCACAAGCAGCGGATTGAGCGCCGAATAGACGTTGTAGGGCGAGATGTCCGGGATGCCGGAGATTAGGATGTCGCACTGGCCTTTTACAGGGATCTCATACTGCCGATAGTTCAGCTCAAGTATCTTGTCGTGCACCGGTTCGGTCTTTCCGGCAAAGCAGCCGATAAGTTCATATTGTGCCGGGATGGCGTGCAACAATTTCCGTCTGGCAGCTCGCGGCATCTTCGAGAACGTCCGGGCCATCGCTTCCCATTTCATCCTGTCCATGAACGAAAAATCGTCCTCGTTACGGGTCAGAATGTCGTAGCCCTCGGTGAACATCTTGTTGTTCAAAGCCGTTTCGATGTGAAAGACCTTGCATTGTTCATCGACCAATTTTCCGAGCCGGATCACCTTGTGGTTGAGTTCCGAAGCAGGCGGGTCCATGTACGAATGCGAATCGCGTATCGTCTGCGGTTCATGGTGAGCCCGCAAGCTTTCGTAATCACACAACCCGACCGCGACCGACTTATGCCCGCCGTCCATCGGAACCAGATTGATGTTCAGATAGATGAGCAGATCGCTTTCGATCGCTCGTTTGTTTACACGGAGCGGCTCGTTGTGCCGCGTGTGGCCGAGCGTGACCAGATTATCGTCGTCCTCGGCGTCGTGGTTGTAATATCGGTCCGGGTAGAACGCATTATGAATATCCGCCCCGACCATCCGCTTCATTTCCCACGCCGTCATCTTGCGGTGGAGCGAATTTGCGATGATCAGATGAATGTCATCCACGCCGTTCGCACTGCACATATCCAGCACGACCTCCAGCATCGTCTGCCGCATGTCCGGTATCGCCATCGGCGGCAGCGGCAACGAGATGTCGTCCATCGCTATCGTCACTCGCATCCCCGGTTCAAGCAGCGCATAAAGCGGCTCCATCTCGAGCGGATGATTCACCGCATAACGGATAGCCGCCTCGCGATTAGGCAAGCCCTTGATGGGCGGATTCGGATAAATGACCCGCGTCCCAACCGGAAGATCCTCGAGAATAAAATCTTCCCCAAACGGCATTATCCGCGGAGCCGAATCCTTATCAATGTACACGATCGATTCGTGCGTTTTGCGTCTTAGTGCTAGTGCCATGGTTTATTTGTTGGCCTTATCTAAAATCCTGATCGCGTCAATTACCGTCTCGACCGCTTTCACATAAAATTCTGGCTGGATGTTGGCGAAATCGTCGGACGGACGATGATAATCCTTGTGGTCTTCAACGCCGAAGTAGATGAACGGAATCTTCTCGCGATGGAATGCGCCGTGGTCGGATTGGAATGTCCAATCTTCGCGGCCGGTGCCGGGCGTATCGTGGCCGAGCCGAAGTTTCACCTTCGCTATTTTCTGGGCCGCTTCGAGCGCCGTTTTGAATTGCGGATAATGAAATGTACCCGCCGCATAAAGCTCGCCCTTGTCGCTGCGAGACAGCATATCCATATTCACGTTCAGGACGATCGAATCTTTAGCGACCGGCAGATTTGCCACAAAATGCCTTGCTCCCTGCAGGCCTTTTTCTTCCGCATCGAATGCCACGAAGATCAGCGAATGATCGGGACGCTTTTTCTTAAAATAGGAAGCGATGGCAAACAATGCCGCAGTTCCCGATGCGTTGTCATCAGCTCCGTTGTATATCTCGCCATTCGAAATTCCTACGTGGTCATAATGGGCGGTGATAACGATATATTTGTCGGCGTGCTTCTTACCCTTGATCATGCCGACGAAATTTATCCCGTTTAACGAGGCCGCATTTCGCCTGGTGATCGGAAACGCTTGCTTAAAGTCAACATTGAATGGTTCGATTCCCGATTCGCGAAAGCGCCGTTCTACATGATCCCGAGCCAATTGCATCGACGACCTATCGGCAGAACGGCCCTCGAGTTCGTCAGAAGAAAGGTACTTTAGGTCGTCGAGTAATTTGACCGCGTCGAAATATTTCGACTTCGGCGTCGATACCTTTACTATGCGTTTCCCGATCGCCAACTGTGCAGGTGTTATGATCACCGCAGCCATTACCAGCAGAACGGTCCACGCCATGATTCGCAAAAATATAGTCAAAATGTACCTCTGTTCCCTCTGTCGCAAAAACTATTTCAGATCCAATACCGCCCAATCGTGCTGACGTGCCGTCTGTTTAAGACGAAAATCCGGACAAACTGCGACCGGATGGCCGACGATCGATAACATCGGTAGGTCCGAGATCGAGTCGCTATAAGCATATGATTCGCTTAAATTTACGTTCTCGCGTTCTGCGTATTCGCGTATCCATTTCGCCTTCGTCGCGGATGCCATGACCGGCGGCAGAACGCGTCCCGTTGCGTATCCGTTCACGAATTCCAAACGGTTTGCAACGTAATCGTCGATGCCCAGATGATCCATCATCTTCTCAATCGTGAAGTCCAAAGCTCCGGTCAACACGACCTGTCGATGGCCGATCTTTTTACCTTGCTGAATCAACTCGGCAGTTCCGGGAAAGATCGCCGGTTTCAACACTTCCTCAAAAAGCTCGTCGGAAAAATACCGAAGGCGGTCTTGTGAGAAGCCGGAATAGCTTTTGAAAAATACTTCGTTGAAAACATTGCGCGAATACAGATCGGTCACGCCAAAGAAAGGCAGCTTTGCCAACGTGCCTACGCTCTTCTTTGCCGTCTGCCACAAACCCTGTTGCCGCTTCGCATAGAACGCGAGCGTATGAACGAGATTGGTGCTAACCAGCGTTCCTTCCAGATCGTAAAATGCTGCGGCGATGCCGTTGTTATTCATACTGGCTTTGTGCTATTTTGGTGGCGAAACCACCGGTTCATTTTCAGATTTAGATTGAATACTAGCACGTCTATGAACAAATCTGTTATTTTTTCCGAACGCTTTTGCACTTTAATTACAATTGTAATTACTTCGTACCTACTCACGTCTTGTTCGATGACTGCCGAAGGCGAAACCCGTGCCGGCCCGGTCGATAAGACAACGATCGGGCCGGCAATAATTCAGTCGGATCTACTTTTTGCCGAACGGGCGGATATTGAAAAGCTTATGCAAGCGGTGGAACTGCTTGGAAAGACGCGCGATCCGTCAGAACGCAGTTACGATGTCGAGTGGAAGTTCTCAAAATACAGCTATTTTCTTGGCAAGGCGACCGAGAATGAGAATGAAGCGAACAAGATATTCGAGACGGGAAAGAGTGCCGGGCAGATCGCGTCGCGAATTCACCCTGATCGGCCAGACGGCTTTTTCTGGTACGCGGCAAACCTCGGCGAGCTTTCGCGGATCAGCACGGTCACCGTCGGCCTCAGATCGATCGATGACGTTCGGGAAGCGATGATGACGTCAAAGGCGGCACGGCTGAAAAAGCGGTCGAATTTTTGGAAAAGGGCTTTGCTTTGAATAAGGACAACTTCAATATTCGCGTTCATCTCGCCGAGGCTTATAT
Organism: Pyrinomonadales bacterium; assembly: GCA_038256005.1. GTDB lineage: Bacteria > Acidobacteriota > Blastocatellia > Pyrinomonadales > Pyrinomonadaceae > OLB17. Next base: position 28,487 of record JBBSKW010000013.1, on the reverse strand, counting down.
TGCCGTTAAGCGTGACGCCGACGCGCGAAAGATGATAAACGAACTCGTTTACAGGCCGATCCTGAATACAAGCTTGAGCACAAACAAGCGGTCGAAAAGGCCAAGAAGCTGCTTCGTGATCAATTGTAGGTCGTTTTCACGTCTTGGCGTTTGCTAAAGCCATTTTCGAATTGCAAGCCAGACTTGGCAGTTCAATTGTAACGGCTTACAATTCGCAGTAAGTATGCGACGAGCCCTTTTCCCCGGATCATTCGACCCGTTAACGAACGGCCACCTCGATATCATCAAACGAAGCCTGCCCCTATTTGACGAGATAATAATTGCCGTCCTGAATAACCCGGATAAAAATCCGATGTTCACGGTCGAAGAGCGCGTCGATATTATTAAAGAGATCGTCCCTACGCTTGGGGGCAATGGCTGTCATCTGATCGTAGATAGCTTTTCTGGATTGACGGCAGAGTTTGCGAAAAAGCAGGGTGCAACGGCGATCGTTCGCGGGATCCGGGCCGTCAGCGATTACGAATACGAGCTGAGAATGGCTCTGATGAACCGGAAACTTGAACCGACCATTGAGACCGTTTTCCTGATGGCCGACGAAGAATTTTCCTATGTTTCTTCGACCCTGATGAAACAGGTCTTCCTGCTCGGCGGCCGGGTCGCGGGCTTGATACCTCACCTGGTCGAACGCCGAATGAAGGAAAAGCTTGACCGGATCGGATAGAGCTAGTTTAGTTTCTTAAGCCCAGTCAGCCTTTAGGAACAAGGCTGACGAAAAATAGCCGCATTGTTTTACACCATCGGCCTCTGTCCTTTTTGTAGCTACGAACGGGCGACAGCGACTCATTCGTTATTCACACCCAACAAATGGCGAGTTAAACCGCCCGCTACTGCAGGCGGTTCTGAATTATCTCACGAACGCATTGGGGATCGGGCGGTCGCCGGCGATGCCGAAGTTTTGTATCTGCGTTCCTGATGTTGAGCCCGAGATGAACCAGGTGTTGGTTGAGGGCCGGAAGACCGCGGGATCGATTCGTCCGTCGCCATCGTAGTCGCCTGAGACCGGCTGATCGCCGTTTTGTCCGAATGGAAAGCCAAAGAAGCTAAAGTCTTCTGATCTCAAAACGAGCCAATTGCCGTTTGAGGGTCTAAAGATCGCGACGTCGGCCTTGCCGTCACCGGTGTAGTCGCCCGGAACCGCGCGGTCGGTCGAAGCTCCAAAGATCAAGGCAATAACGCCTTGAGTCGTTCGGTTGATCCACCATTCCGCGCCATTGAGTCCGCCTCGACGAAAGATCGCTATGTCTGCTTTGCCGTCGCCATCATAATCCGCTGCGACCGGCACGTCGCCTGGCAAACCAAACTGAACTGTCTCGATCTGGTTATCACTCGAACGCGTGATGAACCAAAGTCCCGCCGCAGCACGAAATACTGCCGGATCATCTTTGCCATCGCCGTCGTAGTCGGCCGTCATCGGCACATCGGCTAAGGCGCCGAACGGGAAGCCATAAAAACTGAAATCTTCACTTCGCAAGATGTACCAGAAACCGGACTCGGGCCGCCAGACCGTAATGTCGAGCTTGCCATCACCGGTGAAATCTCCAGGTGCGATCGAGTCCGTTGCAAGTCCGAACGGCGTTGCCGGGACCTGATTATTGCTCGACCGCTGCCACCACCATTCTCCACCACTGGGTGCCGGCCGGAAGATCGCTATATCGGTCTTACCATCGCCATCGAAATCGAACGGTGCCGAAGAGGATCCGTTGTCTATTGAAAAATTGACATCGTTGATATCAAAAAAGATATTCCCCACCGCCTCGATCTTGATCCTGGCCTTGGTAGTCGAAACGCCCGGTATTATTATGTTGGCACTGCCGTCGTTGAGCGTGGATTCCGCCAGTATGAACGGGAACGTTAGCCCACCGTCGGTCGAGAGGCTGATCTTTACATTCGCTGCGTTGATGCCGTTTGCAGTCGTACCGCTGACATCCCATGTGACCGTCCGGTTTGAGCCACCGGTCCACAAAACGGGGCTGGAATTTTGAGTTGTAACCTTGAAGGGCGTCGTCGTATCGACGAAATTGATCACATTCCCGGCGTCCGCTATACCTCCGCGGGCATCGCGGACTGAAACTCTGAAGTTCAATGCCCGAGCAGCTGACGGCAGGTCCTCGCCGGTAATGCAGTTCGAAAAGCATATTGAACCGGTCCCCGAAAGTGCCGTAAAGGTGACCGGAGCTTCATTGCTGTTATTCAATATATACGGCAGGCTCGGGAATGTTCTCGTCGGTTCGTTCGTCGGTAGATACGACCGAAAACCCGGGCGGGAAATAAGGCTAATATCATCGTCATCGGTCGTATTCGGATAGCCCGATGTCGACGCACTAGAGCTATTTTGTTCCCAGTTATACGTTAGCGTATCTCCGTCAGCATCCGTTGCCGAAGCCGTTAAATTGAATGGCGTGTTGAAAGGGATAGTGTAGTCGGAAAGCGTCGATAATACCGGAACCGAATTTGTACCACTGAGAATGCCGCATGTCGAACCGCCACCGGTAGTAAGAAAATTGATCGATTCGGTGAGATTGTGGACGTGAAAAATATCTATAGAATTTCTTTGCACGTTAGAAACACTACTGCAAATTCCGGCATAGCCCATGATCGTCACACCGCTTCCCGGTTCCTTGCGCGCTGCCGCAGGGGAACTTCCGCAGTTTGCCGTGGAATTGAAGGTGTGGTTCATCGCAAACTGATGGCCTAGTTCATGGGCGACGTAATCTACATCAAACGGATCATCTGTCGGATCAGGCAGCCCCGAAAGACCGCGGGCTTTTGAACTTCCGCACACGGAAGAGAGGGTTGCAATTCCACCGTCGCCCGTCTGGAACACATGGCCGACGTCAAAATTGTCGTTACCAATGATCGTGGAAAGATTTGATTGATTTGCCGTAAGATCACCCGAACTGCCATTGTTATTATAATTTGAAGGTACTTCAGGATTAACGGGAAAGACCGTGTTTATCCCGGAAACGAGGACAAAGCTTACAGCTAGTTCCTTACGATAGATCGCAATGATCCTATTTATCGATATTACGACCTGGGCAAGCGCTCTGGTTTGCGCCTGCAAGTCGGTATCACCGGTCTGTCGGAAAAAATTGGTGTATTCAAAGGTGGTCGCAATAGCCAGACGATAGGTCCGAACCTGGGTGCCGTGGGCAAATTCCGGCGCGCCACCAATTCTAGTTTCAAGCGGATCATTCTCACTAAATCGGCCGCTCAACATTTCCTCGACTTCGCAGTGAAATTTCGAACGATCTCTCTGGAAACGATCTTTGAAAAACACCTGATATGTTTCACGATCGCCCATCTGATAAGGATCAATGGAGTACGTTCCTTTATTTGATAGAACGTAGCCGCGGAAGCCGTCGTCGGTCCAACTAAAGCGTCCCGTTATGGTCGGGTCATCGATCCCGTAGCCGTGAAATGTGCTCCAATCGGGAAATTTGTCGGCGATCTCCGACGAAAGAACCGGCGATCTTTCAAGGCGAAGCCGGGTAAGCGTTCCGTCGGGCTTTGGTATGCTCAGCTCGACATTCAACATTCTTGCGGCATTTGAAAACTCCAGCGGAGCCGAACCGAGCCTTGCGCGAAGCGCGTCGGTATTCAATTTTACAACTACGTATTGTTCCGGCCGGATAACTCTCCGCCCGCCTTCAGAGATCGCCGGTTCGCTGACCGGGCTCCACAGTTCATCAGCACTAATGACAGTACCCTGTCCAAACACAGGTGACGCGAAGAATAGACCGAGTACCAGAATCGAAAGAACGAACCCGAATACGCCTGACTCGTTGGGGAAAAAAGCTTTCATATTGTCTATTGCTGAAAAATGAATGTTTTTCAGAAGGTATTGAAATAATAACAAAAAACAGCCGAGGTTCTAGTTAAATTTTGGGGGGATGGATTCTTCGCGGAGACTTCCGGCGCACCAAGGATTGCAAAGCGGAAAATTTGAGTAGAGAATGTGGATGATGGAACAGCATACGACACCGCGAAGTTGGTTGGGATTTGAGCAGAATGTGCTCGCGAGAATGGAGTTCAAGTCGGCGGCGATACCGTTTACATACGATCCCGCTCTTGGTGTTTTTTTGAAGCGACGAGGTGTACGTGTTGCAGCAAACGATCTGCTCCAATCAGCGTGGACGCGCGGCGTCGGGGCAATCCAAAACAGTTCAGAAAAGCTAACCGATGAGGATGTAAACCTGATCCTAGATGACGTATACGTTCCCGGGCACAAGCTGCGCAATCCGGCTCTTCGCAATTGGTTTTCAGAAACGGATTCGTGGTGGTTCGATAATATCCGAGCGAATCTTGATCGATTGGGATCGCCGTTCAAACTCGCTCTCGGTGCAGACCTTGTGATGTCTGTCGGTGACTACGTTCATTCGTTCACTGAAGAGACCCGCGAGTTGCGACAGCCGCTTTCGAACGTTTATCGACGGCTCTGGATGTCGATGCCCGAACCGGTAAACAACGGACAAAATAACACTTGCCAGAATAAGTCAGCCGACGATTTTATTGCGGAATCAAGTGCAGATCTATTGTTTCTTCGCTTGCCGGTTTCCGGCATTGGCGGCGGCAACGGATACGCATCTGCGTCTGTTTGGCGCGAAGAATGGATCCGCGGCGGCAATGATTTTTGGGCTGATTTGAGCTCGGCACGCAGCGGAAAGCTTGGTTCGCCGGTCGAAACAAAATCACATTATCTTCGACTGCTTCGCGAAACCCTGAAACGCTCGCTGCACATCAAGAACTGGGCGATCTCGCACGTCGAAAACACGTTCGTATCAACCCAGGAACTCGCCGAAACCATCGGCGAAGAACGCAAGGTCGAAGCCATTTATACCAAAGATTTCTCCGAACTCACCGGCACAAAAGCAGTCATCATAACTGCCTAAGCGTAGTTTTTATCAGGGCCTGGCAGAAGATCAGCTCTCGTCCGCTGTTTTGACCTCAAAGTCATTTAAGTTGATCTTGAAATCCTCGTCTTGATGGCGTAGGAACCAGACAATTCCGGCGCTTGCAGACAACAAACCTGACGCGACCGTCAAGGTTAACGGCGAGATGTAAAACATCAACATCGCCGATACATAGCTTGAGATGCCAAACATCGTAAGCTCCGCACCACGATCGATCGTCGAAATACGTCCGCGAATGTAATCGGGCAAGCTACGCTGAAAGAGCGTTTCTTGTATCGCGTATTCGACGCCGATCATCGCCCGCGAAATAAATACAAAGAACACGAACAGCCACAGCGTCGGCATAAATCCGGCAACAGAGAATAAGATGCCGTGGACTATCAGCGTGACCCAAATGAACGTGCTTTGCCGATTGCGGAGTTCGAGAAAGATCGACGTTCGATGTGCGATCAGCATACCGAACGTAAGTCCGAGTCCCGCCGCGGTCCACATTATTGCGACCGCTCGGTCCGGACCCCAGCCTTCGGTAGCGGCAAAATGAACGCCGCCCGCACGCTCAAAGATCACGTTGATCGCTCCGCCGCCGATCGCCCAGATGACGTTGATTATCAGTATTGTTAACGCAAAATGGTTGGTTACCGCGTAATGCAAACCCTCACGCATTTCGGTGATGAATGACTCGCGTTTTTCAGCCGACGCCATTCTTTCACCAGTTTCCGCATCGCGTGTCGCTTCTTCCGGTATCAACCAAACGAGATATGCCGAAACCAGAAACGAAACCGCGTTGATGATAAACGCGATCTCGTAGCCAAATATCGAAGCCGCCCAACCGCCCAATGCCGAACCGATCGCCATCAGCAGAAATCGCGTCGAAAACATCAGTGCAGTTCCCGCAAGCAAGCCTTCGCGGCCCGTCAGATTCGGCGTTGCGGCATTCTTGGCACCGTCAAAAAATGCCCCAAAGGTCGAAAGTAAAGCGGTCGCCAAATACGCTATCCATAGATCGTCCGCCGAAGTAACGAGCATAAACGCGAGAGCGACGAAGAACCGCGCTATGTCGGTCCAGATCATCACCTGTCGACGCGAAAATCTGTCGACAAAAGTTCCCGCTATCGGCGAGGCAAACGCGAACGGTATCAACCGGCAGACGAAAAATAAACCCGCCGCGATCGGCGATGCTTCGCTGACGACGCGCACCAAGCCCAACCCGGCAATAAAATTGAACCAGTTCCCTAGCTCCGAAATAAACTGTCCGGTCAGCAGATTGCGGAAATTCCTGTTCCCGCGAATCAGTTGCCCATACGTAACCGATTGCATAAGGAAAAAGAATACTCGAAGTGTCAGCAGCCCGCACGTGAATATGGGGGAGCCACTCGAACTATTTTACTCTGGATTCAGGATCCGTTTCCTCAGCCATTCGCCAAAGAAGTCGAGCGTCGTAACAAGGACGAGGATGACGAGCAGGACGGTCGCAAATCGGTCCCATTGCCCGAATTCCTGATAGGTGTGCAACATAAGCCCGATGCCGCCGGCACCGACGTAGCCGATTATTGCCGCCGAGCGGATGTTGTATTCCAGCATCCAAAGAACGTGGCTGGCGATCAGCGGTTTTACCTGAGGAAGCAAGCCGTATTGAAAAGCCTGGACAGCATCGGCACCCGACATCCGTAAACCGTCGGGAACCTCTGTGTCGATCGATTCGAACGCGTCGCTAAAGAATTTGCCGAGATATCCGATGCTGTAAAACGTCAGCCCGACGACACCGGCAAGCGTATTAGGCCCGACGATCGCGACCGCGAGCAATGCCCAGATCAGACTCGGCAGCGTGCGGATAACGTTCAAGATCATCCGGACGACGAGGTTTAACCAACGCGGGGCTATCGTTCGTGAACCGCCGATCGCAAGCGGAAGAGCTACAATAGCCGCAAACACCGTGGCCATAATGGCGATCTGGACAGTTTCGCCGAGCGCAGAAAATATCTGCGGTAAAATTGACAGATCGGGCGGAAAGAACTTTGCCGCGAACCGGCGGAGGTTTTCGATGTAGTCGAGATCTCGGCCCGAACCCGACAATGCAGGAAGCGAGAACACGACCGCAATCGCAAAGAGCAAGAGTGTTGCTCGAAAGGCAGTGAAACGTTCGCGCCACGTTAGCACTGGAATGTCGTTTGGGCTGGACACTATCTTTCGATTGTACGAAGCGACCAGCCATTCTCTAAATCGCTGCTGATCGTGAGTTCAAGGTCGGCGAATCTCTCGACAAGTTCTCGGTCGTGCAAAACGGCGATCACCGTCTTGCCGCGTTCGACGCAGAGCGAGCGAAAACGTGTAAGTATCTGTTCGGCCAGATTATGGTCGAGGTTTGATGTAGGTTCGTCGGCTAGTATGACCGGTGGATCTTGCAGCAAAACTCGAGCGATCGCGGTTCGCTGTTGCTCGCCGCCGGAAATGCTTCGAACAGGTTTGTGAACCAGCGGCGACAGGCCAAGGTCGGCGATCAGGTCATAAGCTCTTTGCTGTTGATCTTTCCCGAAAGAAATGAGGGTTTTCCACCATGGCTTCAATCCGAGCGATCCGCACAGAACGTTGGTGAGGACTGTCAGCTCGCCAGTCAGCCGTAAGTGCTGAAAAATGGTCCCGATGTCGTTCGGCAAGCCAGGCTCTACCTGAACGGTGCCCGCAGACGGTTCGATCTGTCCTCGAAGGCAAGCAAGAAGGCTCGATTTTCCCGAACCTGAGGGACCCGTCACCGCAAGGAAACGAGCAGCGGGAACAGCCCAAGACATTTTCTCGAACAATAGTTTGCCGCCGCGTTCGAGCGTAAGCCCTGCGGTTTCGACCGCCGTTTCCACAGGTGAAAGTGTTGCAGTAATCGCCGTTTCCATTTATTTCGGCAAAATGGCGAGAGCTTCGCGTAGAGGTTTTAGGTGCGTTTCCTGATCGGCCTCAACCAGCTTCGACGTAAAGAGCTTGTCGCGAAGTTCCGTGTTGCCAGTGTCGTTGAGCGATTGAATCGCCTTCTTGAGCGACTCACGATCGCCACCCATCAGCGACTTGCGAACAGCGATGATGTGCGTAGGGACATCGCCTTGTTCCGCTACCTTTTTCAGTTTCTCCCGCTGTTCGTCGGTCAGATGCTTGTTCTCGTCCAAGACATAATAGCTGACTGCGGCGGCTTCGGATTGGCCATTCAAAACGCGCTCTACCGCCGAAACATAACCGGTTCCGTAGAACACATTACCCGCTCCAAAGAATTCTTCCGGATCGCCCTTCTCTGAAATGAGGTTCTTAGTTCGCAGATCCCAAAGCGGCGTTACAAAACCGGACGTACTCGTCTTACTCGCAAAGGCAACCGGCTTCCCCTTCAGATCCTCAACCTTCGTGTATGGCTTTTCTTTCAGTGAAAGCCAGTAACTTTTGTACGTAGTCTTGCCGTTCAGCTCGCCGACCAGCATCAGCTCCGCATCTTTTGCACTGATGAGATCGGTGCCGCTCAGGTAGCCAAGATCTATCGTGCCGTTCGCAAACCCTTCGGTGATCACCGCCGCCGACAGCGGGATGATGACCTCGACCGGCTTGCCAAGTTTTTCTGACAAAAACTTTTGGAGCGATTCGCGTTCCGTGATCATTTGATCGGGATTCTTGTCCGGCTTTAGCGCAATTACAACCTTTCCGGTTGTCGCGGCAACGCTGTTACTCGAGGTAGAGTTTCCGGAATTTGTGGCCGTCGGGCCTGTGCCGCCGCCGCAACCAAGCAACACTGCGAAAAGTGTCGCGACAAAGAAAATAGCAATCGTTCGAGTGTTCATAAATCGTATGTACATTTTACTGAATTTGCGACGGATTCAAGACGTCGCGATCACGGTTGTTGCAAAGCCGATGAATGATAGTTCATTTTTCATGTGCGGCCTACCGCTAGAAGTTGACCTTTGCGCCGGCCTGGATCAGCCTAGGCGACGACGGCAAAATTCCACGAACGCGGTCGATGATGTAAGTCTCATCGAAAAGATTCTTGGCAGTAACGAAGAATGTCGTCCGCATTTTCTCGACCCGATAATTCACAGTCGCGTTCCAATAGGTTTGGGATTTGATCGTCCCAAGCTGCCCACTAGCAACTGTTCCGGTCGCATTCAGATCATCACCGAATTGCCGTCCAATGAAGACGTTTTCGATGAACGCATCGAAACCAATAGAGTGCGAATAACCGAGACTCGTCGTCAGCAGCGTTTCCGGCGCATATGGCAGACGGTTACCTGACACATCGCACTGTGTGCTCGAAATACGCCGGTCCTCCGGGCAAAAAAGATTCAGGGTCGGGGTCGACGTGATCGAACTTCGCCTTACACCTTTAAAGTCAGCTGCGGGCAGCCAAGTAAACGCCGTGCGCAGATATACATTGTGCCGCGAATTAAATACCGCACTCGAGTCAACCTGGCCGCTGAATTCGAACCCCTGCTGGAGGGTTGCGCCGCCATTTGTAAACACCGACCCAACGCCACCGGCAAGGCTTGCCGGAACTATCTGATTTTCGTAATCCAGCCGAAAGAATGCGCCCTCAAAGCGTACTCCGCGTGCCGGATTTGTCCGCACACCAAACTCGTAGTTCCAACTTCGTTCCGGATCAAGCTCGATCACTCCTCCGTTATTCGAAATGATATCCTCAGCACGGGGCGGCGAGAAACCACGATGAACTCCGCCAAATATCGTGGCTCGTGGAATTCCGGAATAGGCGAAACCGATTCCAGGAATTACCTCGTTTAATGTCGTTTGACCTTCGGCAACGATATTCGACAGCAGATTCCGCCGGAATATCGTGATCCGTTCAAAACGAAGTCCGGGCGTAACCGCAAAGTCACCGAATATGAAACGATTTTGGACGAAGCCTGATCCTGCGAAATTACGCCGTCGGTTTATTTCGGATGCAACACCGTCTCGGCTGTTTGGAAGGTCGCCATTAAGTTGCCGCCGAAACTGATCTTCCCAATGCAGCCGAAAGCCAGCCTGAAGTTCACCGCGGAAATGTCGGCCGATAGAATAGCTGTAATCGACTTTCGGAGCGACGCCGTACGTTTGATATTCGCGAAGCCGTCCCTCATTCCCGCAGGTCGTGTTTAGATCGGCTAGGCTTAGGCAATCGGGATCAACATTCAAGCGGTTGGGCCGTTGACCCGAGTTCGATGACTGACGCCACCAGTGCCGCTTAAAATAGTTGGCGTAAAAATTAGTAGTAAGCGTTAAATTTGGAGAAAGAACGGAAGAATGAGCCGCAGAAAATCCGAATCGGTCGCCGTTGAAATTGTCGTTTTGGAACGGATTTGCCCTCGGGTTCGCGGCGTATTCAGCTTCTGTCAGACCAGAATAAGTTACGTTAGAATCTTCTTTGTAATAGCTTGCCTTAAAGGTCAGAGCATTCCGGTCGTTCAGCGTCTGGACGATCTTAGTCGATATGTCATTCAGTTTTGAATCGACATTCTCTCGCGCACCGTCGCCCTGCTTTCGCGTGTAGTTCGCAAAAATGCCCGTTCTTTTAATTGTGCCGCTTCCGGTAAAACTGCCATTGAAAAACGACCGGTTGCCGCCCGCCAGCTTGACAGCGAAAGACGGCTTTTCAGTGGGGTTCGGCGTTAAGTAATTGATCACACCCGCGATCGTTTGTGGGCCGTAGGCGATTTGGCTTGAGCCCTTTAGAACCTCGACCGATTCGTATCGCTCGATCGGCGGATGGTAATACGAAGCGTTATCGCCATATGGAGCGTATGCCAGCGGCAAGCCGTCCTCTAACAAAAGAACCTTTGTCGAACGCGTCGGATTCGTTCCGCGAATTCCGATATTCGGCCGCAATCCAAAACCTTCTTCATCCCGGACATTTACGCCAGGAATCTTTCGAAGAGCTTCGGAAAAGTTAAATGATCGACTGTTCTCCAGCGTTATTCTGTCGAGCCGTTCGATGGACCCGGGTACTTCCGCCAGACTTTCAGAAGTTCCCGCGAGATACGAAGAGGTGATCGAGATCTCGGCCGCGACCGCATCGGGATGGATCGCAATCAAAACCGTAGAAGTGGCCGGAAACTCAACTGAAATTAGGCGCGAACCAAAGCCTTTTGCGACCGCGTTGATAACATAATTGCCTGCTGGAACGTCTTTCAATGAGAAATTGCCAGATGCATCGGCCGTCAATTCGCGCCGGAAACGGAGTTCGATCCGCTCGACCGTTACGGACGCTCCCGGAACACCATCGCCGTTAGAATCGGTTATTCGTCCGTTCAAAACCGTGCTGCTCTGTCCGACGACGATGCCGATCAGCGATGCCAATATAAAAATTAATGTTATGACTCTTGATAATTTCATTTCGTCGATGCAGGCATTTCTTTCGATTAGGATTGCTCCCGACCGAAGCCTTCTCTTGATTGGTATACCTATAAGACCTTTTTGTTAATGAAAGTGGTTTTCAATTTCATTTAATGGGAGAATAAACCTGGAGTGGTGGATTGTCAACCGACCCTAATTGAAAAGTATGAGAAAAACGGGCCGAAGCCCGTCCTATTTCTCATCAGTTTGAATTGTAAGTATTTATTTGCCCGAAAAGTTCGGAGCTCGCTTATCGAAGAAAGCAGCGACGCCTTCCTTGAAGTCAGTCGAACGCCCGGATTCGAGCTGGCATTCTGCCTCGAGCGCGAGTTGCTCGGTCAGGTCATTTGAAAAGGTCTCGTTCATCATTTTCTTGATCCTGCCGATCGCTCCGGTTGGCCCCATCGCCAATTTAACCGCGAGCTTTGCGGCATCGCTCAAAAGATTTGGCCCTTGAACCACGCTGTTGATCATGCCGATCTGCAGGGCCCTTTCTGCCGTGATCGAATCGCCGGTCATCAGCATCTCGGTCGCGAGCTTTTCGCCAATTGCACGAGGCAAAAAGAACGTTCCGCCGCAATCCGGCGTTAAGCCGATGCGAACAAAGGCCTCGCGGAAAGCTGAATCGTCCGAAGCGATGACAATGTCGCAGGCAAGCGCGAGATTTACGCCCGCACCGGCACACACGCCATTAACGGCCGCGATGAACGGTATCGGTGTTTCGCGGATCGCGCGGATCAGATCATGCAGAGACTTTAGAGGCGAATCCAAGAAAGCTTCGACGCGGCCTTCTGCTTGTCCGATCTGCTGCATTTCATTTAGATCGCCGCCGGCACAGAACGCGCGGCCCGCACCGGTCAGAACAATGGCTCGAACGCCTTCCGTCGCGGCTCTATCGACCGCGGCACGAAGGTCTTTTCCAAGCTGGAGCGAAAGTGCGTTCAACGCGTCCGGCCGGTTCATCGTTATTGTCGCAACCGGTCCATTTAGGACGTAATTCACGGTTTCAAAGCTCATTAATATTTGCCTCTCGATTTAGATTGAATAAACGAACAAGCGCACTATGCATGCCTTGCACGCGAACGACTTGCTTCATGACATTCACGGCATAGAACCGTGCGGCCGACCTTTGGCTGAAAGGGCACCTGATCGTGCTTACCGCAATTATCGCACACGATCTCAAATTTTTTCGGAGCATTTTCGCCCGTCGCCGCCTTTTTTGAACGACATTTCAGACAGCGTTGAGGTGCGGGCATGTTCCGCTGATAAAATGTTTCTTGTTCCTTTTCAGTAAAGAGAAAAATCTCTTTGCACTGAACACACGTGTTCTCAACATCGGGCATCGCGTTTCTCCTGGTCAACAAATTTCAGTCTAGGATGGTGGCGATAATATCACACGAAAAGTTCTGTGCGAAACGTCAGCCTTTCGCAAGTTCTGAGACGTGGGTACAAACAGTAGTGCCAAGCGTTTCGAGATTGTAACCGCCCTCAAGACACGATACGATCCGGCCTTCACAAACCTCGTCCGCCCAATCCATTACCGTTCGCGTCATTGAACGAAAATCCGGATCTTCAAGCTGTAGTTGTCCGAGCGGATCAGTAAGATGTGCATCAAAGCCTGCGGAGATAAATATCATATCGGGCTTAAATGTTCCGCGGATGTCATTCACCGCCGATTCAAATGTCGCACGCTGAACGCTCGCCAGTGTATTTGCCCGCACCGGAATATTCAACGTCGATCCGAGGCCTCTTCCCTGCCCGGTTTCACCCTTCGCACCGGTTCCCGGATACCACGGATATTGATGCATCGAAAAGAAATGAATGCTTGGGTCGCTGTAAAAAATACCTTGCGTTCCGTTCCCGTGGTGGACGTCCCAATCGATAATAGCAACGCGTTCGATCTCCTTATATTTGTTTTGGGCGTAGCGGGCGGCGACGGCGACGTTGTTGAAAATACAAAAGCCCATTGCGTTCTCTGCAGTCGCGTGATGCCCCGGCGGACGAGCGGCGACGAACGCATTCCGCACACGTCTTTCCATCACAGCATCTACTGCAGCGACGGCGCCGCCAGCAGCGAACAGAGCGGCATCGAAGGATTTCATCGAAATAACGGTGTCGGCATCGAGCCGGTCCATACCATTCTCGACGGCGCCCTCCACGCGTTTGAAATGTTCTTTGGTATGCGCCGCTTGCACAAGTCCCTGGGATGCTTTTTCCGGCTCGATCACGTTTAGGGACTGCCAGAGTTGACCGTCGTTCTCAAGCGCGTCGATCACAACCCGGTAGCGCTCGGGCATCTCGGGATGCCCCGGACCGGTGTTATGTCGTTCGTAGATCGGATGGTGAACAAGAGCAGTCGTCATATCAATATCTTAACGCAGAGTCCACAAAGGACGCAGAGTATCAATTTTGTTTATTGCATGGCTTCGCGTCCCCGTGAACTATTCGCTGAAAATTTCTTTTATATAAATGCGGTCTCGTGGAGTAATTCACCTTTCGCAAATCGATCGATCGACAAGCTTGAGACATCGAGAAAACTTGCATGACCATCAACGATTATCTCCGCCAATGCACGGCCGGTCGCCGGCGAATGCATTACACCGTGGCCGGAAAAACCATTCGCAAAATACAATCCACCGACGTCGCATCCGCCAAGAATCGCATGATGATCAGGCGTGTTTTCATATAGCCCGGCTCGGCATTTTGCGCGGACGACCGTGCTCTCGGATAGAAACGAGGCCCGATACCTGGCCTTTTCGAAAACCTTCTCAATAAACGAATCTTCAAACTCGGTCGAGAAACTCGACTCTTCGTTTGGATCGGGAAATGCGAAAAGTATGTCGTGCTTTGTGTTGTATTCGCCGCCCCGAAAATCCTTGGCAGGACGAAAATGAAATCCTGTGCCGATATCGATCACCATCGGGAGATTCTCATCGAGCGGCTCGGCCGTTCGTGCCCACACGATCTGACGACGCTGTGGGAAAACCGGAAGGTCGATTTCTGCCGTAGCTGCAAGTTCTCGCGCCCACGCACCGGTGCAGACAACAACAGTCTCGCATTCGATGATGCGGTCTGACGTTTCGACACCGACCACCTTGCCGCCGTTCGTCACAAGCTCCCGAGCTTCTACTCCGAACTCGATCCTTGCACCGTTCCTTAACGCCGCTTTGGTAAACCCCCGCATTATCGCTAACGGGTTCACAAAGCCGTCATTTTGGCCAAACGCACCGCCGACGATGTCATCACAATTCATGCCCGGAACGAGACGGCCGATCGTATGGCCGTTAACTATTTCAACGTCGCGAACGCCAAGTTCTTTCTGTCTCGCAACGTTCCGCTTTAGATATTCAAACTGATCGTCGGTCGTCGCAAAGAAAAGATAACCCTTCGGGTCGTACTCGCAATCAAATTTCCAATTCTTCAAGAAATCCAGCGAATAAAGCGACATCTTGATGTTGATATCCGTTTCAAATTGCGCGCGAACGCCGCCTGTCGCCGCTCCCGTCGAACCGGTTCCTTGCTCATTCGCTCGCTCGAGGATCAGAACGTCACGACAACCGCGCTCCGCCAAATGAAAAGCGACGGACGCCCCAACTACCCCGCCGCCGATTACAATGATCTCTGCCGTCTTCATTCGGATGTAAAGCCTGAAGCCTTCAAAACAAAGTCCGGGACCATCGGTTCGTCAGTTAAGACAAACTCGCGGCCTTTGTCCAGAGTCCAGCGGTGGAGCCACGAAATTCCGGCCCGCCGCGTGAAATTATCGGGTAATCGATACGCTTCGTCTTTTAACGCTTCGTCCAATGTGACAAACTTATACCTTCGTTTCTTCAACATTTTCGCGAGGTCATCGAAGTAGTCCGAGTTGATAAAGTTCGCGTGGATCAAAAGCGTTTGGCTTATCTCTCGTCCTAAAAGTTTGACCGATTGGCGCTCCCAATAATCGAGTTTTTTCTCCATGTAAGGAACGTAAGCTTCGCCGACTTCCTTCATCATCTTTACGTCATTCTTGTCGAAGGCGTTGTCATACGCTCGTGAAAAAATGTAATCGGCGTTGTCGAAAGTGATCGGTGCAACTACGTAGTTCTGTTTTGCGAGGAATTCGTAGATCGCCGTCTTCACACGCATATCGGCACCGGTTTGCAGGAACGGATGCCGAAAATATTTGATCTCGCGACCCTTGGCCTTTATCAGCTCTTTGGTAATTATCTCGCCACGCAGGATATCCGCCGTGTATTCGTCAAGGGTGATCGCGTCGGCACTTCTGTGAGAAAAAGTGTGATTGCCAAGCTCAAGCCCTGCGTTCGTCCACATTCGCAGAAGATCGACCTCGGCTTCAACGCGTGTGCCGTCGCGATACAGTTTATTCTCGTTAACGAACCCTATCGCCGGAACTTTTGCACGCTTGATATGGGCGAGTAATTTCCTGGTTATCTCCTGTCTGTTCGCCAGATCTCGCCGCGTTGAGACGACCGGAAGATCGTCGATCGTCACTGCGATCGTGCGTTTCACGACCTGAGCATTGGCTCCCGTTATGAAAACGAATGACAAGAATATGAAGATCAATTTCATGTGTTTGGAAAACTCTCTGACCGATTACGTGATCGATTTCTACTTAGCGAAGACCTGCGAGAAATCGTTGAAGCCTTTGAATTCGAGCGCGTTTCCGCTCGGATCGAGAAAGAACATCGTCGCCTGTTCGCCGACCTCGCCTTCAAAACGGATCTTCGGCTCGATGATGAATTTGACCCCTTTGCCTCTCAGTTTCTCTGCCAAAACCTTCCAATCTTCCATCGGCAAAACGATTCCGAAATGCGGGACTGGAACGTGATCGGCATCAACGTGATTTTCCGCCTTTACACCTGCAGATTCGGGCGCTAAATGCGTTACGATCTGATGGCCGTAAAGATTGAAATCGATCCAGCACTCAGAACTGCGGCCTTCTTCGCATTCAAGAATGCCAGAATAAAATTGCCGTGCGCTTTCAAGATCATGAACAGGAAAAGCCAAGTGAAATAAGTTTTTCATAGAGTAATTAGGTAATTTTTGCGATCTGGCGGATGGAGCCCAAGTGATACGCAGTGTGGGCGACCATGGCGATCCCTTCGCCTACCTGATCTTCGGTCCAATCTTCTACCCCGGCAATGCACCGTAGCGTATTTTCATACGATCTTCGCACGCTTAGCCGGAGAGAGTTCCACTCCGCGTCGTTCACCGTTTCGATCAGCCAACTATCCTCCCAATTGACATTCTCAGTGCGGCCCTTAATGAATTCGCACATCCGGTCGAGATAGAATTTCGCGTGTTCGGTTTGAGCGGCGATCGTAGTTCCGACGTGATCAGTCGATGCCTGTTCGGCAGTAAGCCGATCTAACGTATCGAAGATCCCAACGCCACGGTCAAGGTACGCGCTCGGCATTCCCTCGGGCGAACCTTCGAAAGTCTCCATTAGCAAATAGGCAACTGATTCGATGAAATACTTGGTTTCGATCTGCGAATTTTCCGTTCCCATATATACTTGATCTCGGACAATTTCCGATGAATGAAACCGTTGAACAATTTCTCGCCGAGCTGCAAAAAACGATCGATTTGGGTTCGTTTATAAAGATGACGCTTAGCAATTATAAGGGCAGCGAACCGCATCTGCAACGAATATCGGTGCGGAAGATCGAGACCAAAAAGGGCGAACGGCTTTTCTTTCAAATCAAGTACGATCAGAGAGATATTGTGAAGAATTATTCGCTCGAGGAAGGCGTTGCTCTCGTTCGCGGATATCTTAATGAAAGCTTTCGCAACGCTCATTTGTTCTCGACTTCAGGCGATCTGCAGTTGGACATCGGTAAGCGGAATGCCCGCTTGAACCGAAGCCGCCCGACTTTGCCGAATACGCCTCACGCCTCCCACGATCGTGAGAAAAAACATTTCGTCGATCAAAACGCCTACTTTCTGAAGGCTCTTGGGATCACGACCGACACCGGCCAGATACGGGCCGACCAACGCGACAAATGGAAACAGATAAATAAATTCGTTGAGGTGCTCGATGGGCTGTTTCGTAATTCGAACTTGAAAGAGAACGCGTCACTTCGATTCGTGGATATGGGTTCGGGCAAGGGCTATCTAACATTTGCCGCATATGAACATTTTGCGCAGCGGCTAGGACTAGACGTGAAAGGTTTGGGTATCGATGTGCGGGCGGACATGATCGAGCTTTGCAATTCGATCGCGGTGGCGGGCGAATATTCCGGTCTCCGATTTGCCGAAGGCTCGATCAACAGTACCGAGCTTGAAGGAACCGACATATTGGTCGCTCTTCATGCCTGCGATACAGCAACCGACGACGCTCTCTTTAAAGCGATAAGTCTGAACGCAGCGATCATTGTCGCATCGCCGTGTTGCCATCGCGAGATCCGGAAACAGCTCACTGCCCCTGATGAATGGAAAGATATTTTGAAGCACGCCGTTTTGCAAGAACGTACGGCAGAAACGATTACGGACGGGATTCGTGCTCAACTGCTCGAACGAGCAGGTTACGCCTCGAAGATGTTCGAATTCGTCCCGACCGAACACACGCCGAAGAATAATCTGATCGTCGCAACAAAACGAAATTCCGCCATACCATCCGACAATTTCGACGATGAAAAGCTGCTCGAATTTATGCTCAGATATGGTATTGAGCACCAGCGTTTGGCAGACCTGCTTGGGCTCTTCGCTAAAGGACCGACGAACGGTGAATGAACTATGCAATCAAAAACCGAAACACCTGATCAATACATCGCCGCACTTGCCGACGACCGCAAAGCGGCCGTTTCAAAGCTGAGAAATGCGATCAATAAGAATCTTCCGAAGGGATTCGAGGAAGAGATGACCTACGGAATGATCGGTTGGGTCGTCCCCCACAAACTCTATCCGCCGGGCTATCATTGCGACCCCAAGTTGCCGCTTCCTTTTCTCAGTTTGGCGTCGCAGAAGAACTACATCACGTTCTATCACATGGGTTTATACGACGGTCCGCTGCTTGATTGGTTTCGTGAAGAATGGGCAAACGTTTCGCCGAAAAAGCTGGATATGGGCAAGTCTTGCGTTCGGTTCAAGAAACCTGAAGACATACCGTTTGAACTATTAGGAGAGCTTGTTTCAAAGGTGACGCCGGCTGAATGGATCGGCATATACGAATCGACCTTCAGAGGTTGAATAGATCGCCTTAATCTTGACTATTTTGTAGAGTTAGGCGTATTATTAGGAATTGTCTTTATAACAGTGAGACAAAAAGGGGAAAGTAATGAAAGCAGAAATTCATCCAAATTATCAAGAAGTAGCCGTGTCGTGTGCTTGCGGCAATTCGTTCCAGACGAAATCGACGCTTGGGGAAGAGCTTCACGTCGAAATATGTTCGGAATGTCATCCGTTCTTTACCGGTAAGCAAAAGCTTGTCGATACGGCTGGTCGTGTTGACCGCTTTAAGCGACGCTATGCTCGCGGTGCACAACCGGAACCCGTTAATGCTGAAGCTCCCGCGGAGACAGTTGCGACCGCTGAAGTTTAATAAACGTGCATTTTTCGAAAGATAAATATTAGCCACGAACAATTTGACGCCGACGCTTTTGCGCCGTTCGTTCGAGATGTGTAAATTACATCCGCGAAAGGCAAAAAACGTCGGCGTTTTTGTTTAACTTTTGGTCATCTTACTTTTGTCATTCGGCACGGAGGAATTTTTTGCAATGAGATCAAAGAAATCAATTAGATTTACCCGATTTGTCCACACAGTATTTGCGATGGAACGCGATCTGATCGTTGGCGGCCAGGCTGTGATGGAAGGTGTGATGATGCGGACGCCTTCTGCCTATGCGATCGCTTGCCGTCGTCAGAACGGCGAGATCGTTACTACCGCAGAAACACTGCCAAAGTGGAGCGACAAATATAAGTGGCTGAACATTCCTGTCCTCCGCGGCGGAGCGACGCTGATCCAGACAATGGCGCTCGGCGTGAAGGCACTTAATTTTTCGGCGAAGATATTTGAGGACGATCTAAGGGAACAGGAAGAGTTATCAAAAGAAAAGGCCTTCAAAACCCAACCGGTTTTTGTCGATGGCACCTTGGACGAGAACTTCTTGAAAGCTCCGGTAAAGGTGACGATGCCCGAAACGTCGAAGGCGAAGAAGGCCGGACAATCGGCGAGTGCGGTCGGATCAATAATCTTCGCTCTCGCTTTTAATATCGCTCTTTTCGTCGTCGCACCGCTCTTGATCACCAATGCAGGTTTTATTGCTCTCGGTTGGGCCGAAGCTCCTGTGCTAGCAGCCGACGCGACTTGGTGGCAGACGACATACGCTTACGTTTGGGAAACCAAACCATATTCGTGGCTAGCGTTTAACCTGATCGACGGCGTTATTCGGATGTTCTTTTTCGTCGTAATGATCTATACAATGTCGTTTCTGAAAGACATTCGCCGCGTATTTGAATATCACGGGGCCGAGCACAAAACGGTATTCACCTGGGAGAAAGGTTTGGACCTTACGCCTGAAAACGCTCACCTCCAACGTCGCCAGCATCCGCGTTGCGGGACGTCGTTCCTGATGGTCGTAATGCTCGTCTCGCTGGTTCTTTTTTCGGTGATCACGTTTGAACAAACCTGGCTGAATTTAGTAATCCGAATCGTATTGATGCCGCTAGTCGCAGGCATCTCATACGAAGTGATCCGATACGCGGCAAAGAAAGAATCGGGAGCGTTCTTCAAAGCAATGACGCTGCCCGGTATTTGGCTGCAGAATATTACGACGCAGGAGCCGGACAGTGAACAGCTTGAGGTCGCGATCCGAGCACTCGATGAGTCGCTAAAGCTCGAACCACAATCAGTGATCAGTGACCGGTGGGCAGTGGCCGGTTAGACCGCTCACAAATCGCACTTTATCGCGAACTCTAACAACTGAAAACTGAAAATGTTTGAAAAACTTGCACAAATCGAAAAGAGTTACAACGAACTCACGGTACAGATCTCGCAACCGGAGTTCATGTCCGACATGTCCGTCTATGCGAAGCTAATGAAGCAGCATCGCTCGCTCGGAGAGATCGTTGCGAAGTATCTCGAGCTCAAAAAGCTTCGCGAAGATCACGAGGGTGCGAAGGAATTATCAGAGCTCGCAGAAGATGATGAGATGCGAGAAATGGCGAGAGCCGAGCTAGCCGAGATCGAAGAAAAATTGCCGGCCGCTGAAGAGGCTCTTAAATTCCTGTTGTTGCCGAAAGATCCGAACGACGAGAAGAACGTCATTCTTGAGATCCGGGCCGGGACCGGCGGCGACGAGGCTACGTTATTCGCGGGTGAGATGCTCAGAATGTATGCTCGGTACGCAGAACGGCAGGGTTGGAAGATGGACGTTATGGAAGCTGCGGATACCGGCGTTGGCGGTGTGAAAGAAGCGGTCGCGGTGATCGAAGGCGACAGCGTCTATTCCAAGATGCGTTATGAATCCGGCGTTCATCGTGTTCAGCGTGTACCGCAGACCGAAACGAGCGGGCGAATTCACACATCGGCGATCACGGTTGCCGTCTTGCCCGAAGCCGAAGAAGTTGATGTCCAGATAAATCAAAACGACCTTCGTGTCGATACGTTCTGTTCGTCAGGTCCTGGCGGACAATCGGTAAACACCACTTATTCGGCGGTTCGCATCACACATTTACCTACCGGGCTAGTCGTTTCGATGCAGGATGAAAAGTCCCAGATCAAGAACCGCGAAAAAGCGATGCGGGTCCTGCGTTCGAGACTTCAAGAAATCGAAGAACAAAAGCAACACGACGCACAGGCGAGCGAACGAAAATCGATGGTCGGTAGCGGCGATCGTTCCGAGAAGATCCGGACATACAACTTCAAGGAGAATCGCGTTACCGACCACCGGATCGGCATGACCGTTCATCAACTCGACCTGGTGATGGAAGGCGCGTTAGATGATTTCATTGACGCTTTGAGAACACACTTCCAGACTGAGAAATTGAATGCTGAGTCGGTTGGAGTTTAATAAAATGGATCAGAAAACTATATTTACGCTCGGTAGCGGAGCTTTGTTTTTGCTGGCTTTGGCGATCGGATATCTCGGGTTGTTCGCCGGCCCGGCAATACTGCTTCCCCCTGTTATCACGTCGCTTGGCTTTCTTGTGATTGCCGCCGTGTTATTTGCCCTCCGAACGAAATAGAGCCTCCGACGAGCGACACTGAATTTGTGCCCATAACCCGACTTTATCTTGTTAGACACGGCCAATCTGCCGGAAACGCCGAAGGACGTTTCGGCGGACATGGTCCTACCCCGCTTTCCGACCTCGGTACACGGCAAGCAGAGTTCACCGCTGAGGGCCTTGCAAAAGAAGGCGTTTCGGCGATCTTCTCTAGCGACCTTCACCGAGCGGTTCAAACAGCAGAACATCTATCAGCGCTGATCGGTAAGCCCGTGAACGCCACAAAAGCGTTTCGTGAACGCGACGTCGGTGTACTAGAAGGCCTAACTTTCGATGAATCAAAAGAGCGGCATCCTAACGATTATTTCGCTCTCATGAACCGCAGCGTTCAGCACGTGATAACAAACGGCGAAAGCTACCGACATCTACTCACCCGTGCGACGGCCGAGCTCTGGAATATTTTGCGGGATCATCAGGGTGAACGCGTCGCGATATTTTCGCACACCGGTGCGATCTGCTTTATGACGCTTCATTTAATGGGAGCCATACGCCGAGATACTAAGCAGACTCCGTGGATAGTGACCTCGAACTGCGGAATCAACCGATTCGAGATTCGCGGCCGAAACAACGTTCGCGTCATTGCCTTAAACGACACCCGCCACCTCGCCGATATCACCGGTAACGATTCATTCGCCGCCCGCTAAACATTCCGCAGCCAGCAATTTTCTTGACATGACCGCTATTTTCCTCTTTACTACGGTTACCAAATCGCTTTCAAATTAGGAGTAAATTATGTTTTATATTCGATTTCTTTGCTTCGCATTCTTTTCAGTATTTTTATCAGCCCCGATCATCGGACAAGATGATGAGGCAAGAGCGGCAAGCGGCCTTCCACAGATGATCGGGCGACGCTCTTGTGCCAGTCCTGTTCCGGGGGCTGACGCAAGTGTATCTGGAACGGTCGTTGTCAATGGGATGCCGGAAGACGAGAAGGGTCCTACACTTGGTGTAACGATATTTGCGAATGGTGTTGTTGTTCAAAAAGAACGCCTCGTAAATCGCGGGTCTTTTAACTTTCCGTGCGTGCCAAGATACGGAGTTACATTGGTCGTTGAGGCAGATGGCTTAGAGATCGGCAGCTTTCCGCTAGGCAGTCTGAATGGGCCGCCGCTTTCAAATCGTCAGGATGTGATCCTGACCTGGACCCAACTGAGCCGAGCTATCAAACAGAAGAACGAGGTGATCTCGGTGCGTAATTCACACACGCGAACGGGAGAAAATCAGCAAACCTTTGATAAAGCCGTTGCAAGCTTGCGTGATTCAAAGCTGGAGAACAGCGTCAAGCTTTTCGAGCAGGTCGTTAAAGAGGATAAGACGGACTTCGTGGCATGGACCGAACTCGGCAATCTTTATTTTAAGTCGGAATCGTTTGCCAAGGCCGAATCTTCCTACGGCAAAGCCCTGGGACTAAAGGCGGATTTCGAACCGGCGATGCTAAATCTTGGCAAGCTCCATGTTGCTCAAAAGAAAGCGGAACCCGCAATTGAACTTTTGACTAAGGTAGTAAATGCCGACCCCATGTCAGCCGATGGTAACCATTACCTCGGCGAGGCTTACTTGCTCGCACGGAAAGGCTCATTGGCGGTGGGCTATTTGAATAAGGCGATCGAGCTCGCTCCGGTGGAAAAAGCCGAGATACATCTTCGGCTAGCGGCTCTTTATCATGGTGCCAATGCTAAAGATCGGGCAGTTCGCGAATACCAGATGTTCCTAGAAAAAGTTCCGGAGCATCCGGAGAAAGCAAAGCTACAAAAGTATATCGCTGATAATTCAGTGAAATCCTAAAAAGAAAGGCCGAAGCGAAATGCTCCGGCCTTTTCCAATTTACCTCACAACTTCTGTTAGAAGTCATAACGCAAAGCGAACTGGATCACGCGGGGATTGCCCTGCGTCGCGAAGAAATTGCCGAATGTTGAGGTCGGCTCTTCACGAAACGGATCCAGTCCAAAGACACTATCTACGCCGGTGAACCGTGCAGTATTGGTCAGGTTGAATGTATCCATCCTGAACTGGACCTTATGATTCTCGTTCCAAGGCATCTTGAACGACTTGGCAACGCCAAGGTCAAGCACGATGTATCCGGGATAGCGAAGTACGTTTCGGTCACCGGTTTCACCCGGAGCTGCAACTCGGAAGCTCTGGTAAGCCTGCGTTGGATCCGTGAAGAGATTCGGAACGCCGCCCGGACCATTGCTGGTTGGTGACGTTTGAACGTCTCTTGTTCGAACGACGAAGCTTCGAGCATTCCAGTTGGTCGGCCATCCGCCGATATCGACGAAGTTCGCCGAGACACCCGAAATCGGGAATCCAGTGTTGTAACGGAAGATGCTGCTTATCTGCCATCCGCCCAACACTGCGTCAGCGAACTTGTTCATTCCGTTGAAGTATGAACGTCCTCGACCGATCGGGAGCTCCCAGATGCTGTTGAAGTTCACAATATGTCGAACATCAAAATCGGAAACCGAGCGGTTGTCTTCCGGTCGCAGAGCATTGTGGATAAATGCCTGGCCAAATACGCCGCTGGTCTGAACGCCTGACGCGTCATCGATCGACTTCGAAAGCGTGTAGTTAAGATCCCATGTTAGGCCCTTGAATCGCTGGCGAATGCTGAGCGTTCCGCCATGATAGTCCGATCCCGCGATCGTTCCATAGGCTGACAACGCACCGTACTGGCGATTATAGAAATGCCGTCGGCCGGTCAACCGGTCGAAAACATCCTGCATGAAGGTCCAGTCGTTGCCAAATTCGTAACATCCGAACAAAGGAGCACCTACGCAACCAGGCGTGTCATCCGTAGCCATCAGACCATAGGCTGCTTTCGTATTCGAAAGACCGGCACCGAAAAGAATACCGTCGAGTTGGCCGGCAGCATACATGTTCTCAAAGAACGGCTGGTTTGGCACCTGATTAACAGGCGTTCGCTGACGGCGATGAAACTCGAGAATACCGGCTGCTTCATACCAAGTTTGTCCAGATGCCGGATCTTTGATATTGTTCGGCGTCATTATGTCGCGCGAAGCAAGTAGATTTCGAGCAGACCGTCCGATGTACGACGCCTCCACGTAGAAACCTTTCGGAAACTCACGGCCGTATGTGAAGTTCCACTGATAGTTGACCGGCGAAACCAAATTACTATCAAGCGAACCTTCAATACGACGCTGATCGTCGATCGGCTGCTGTTGCGGGAACGTCAATGAGGTCGGAAGCGAACCGCCCGGAGGCAACGGAAGCGATCGAACGGATTGATTGAACCCCGTAAACAGTGGTCCCGGATTCGTCGTCACGTTATAGGTATTCGCCGAAATACCGAGGTTCGAAGAAAAACCCAGCGTGTTGTTCGCATCAAAGTTTACCGCAAGGGCCTGACCAAAATAGTCATTCGTCATACGGAACCCGCCGCGGAAAACTGATTCGCTATTTCCGCCAAAAAGCGTCTTTAGAAAACCGCTCTTGAACGACGGTGACCAGGCAACCGAAACATTCGGCTGGAAATTGTTTGTATCCCATGGATAAACATTTCCTTTTCCGTTGACCGGGCCCGCCTTGTCGATGATCAGAGCTTCATCAGCCGTATCACCATAATTCGACCCGGCAGCCGCGGCCGCAATTCGACGGTCAAGATACTCCTGTAAACTCACATTCGGAGCAGCTTGGTAACCTTGCTTTTCATAGACCGGACGGCTAAGGCCGTATCGGACACCATAGTTCACTGTGAGATTTTGTCGAATCTTCCACGAATCCTGAATATACAGATCGTATTCTTCAGTAGCGAAATTTCGAATGATCGGGTCACCAAAAGGCAATGGAGTGCCGCTGGTGTCGAAGAACGAATTGAACGAGTATTGTGAGTAGCGCCCGAAAACAGCCGCCATTGCATCTCGAATCGAGAGTATGTTGGCAGCATTTATCGTGTAGTTATTACCCGGGTTGTTCGGATTTGCCGCTTGAAGGATCGGGTTGGTCAAAACGTTTCCGGAACCTGCGAAGAATGACCGGTTGACGATCGCGCTGTCATAAACGTCAAAGTCAGTGCGTTTATTACGAACGATCCTGAAGTTTCCGCCAAACTGAACGTTATGATTTCCGACGGTCCATGACATATCGTTCGTGAAGTTATAAAGATCGGTCTGACGAGTGAATGGTGAGGCGAAGTTAAACGGAGTGAACACACCGCGGAATGTAAGGGCATCTCCCGCAACGTCACCCGTGGTGTCAAACTTCTGCCGGGTCCAACCAGCTCGAAATGTATTGACCAGATTGTTTGAGATCAGCCATGTGTGCCATCCGCCAAAATTGAATGGACGATTGATCGTACGTGTGCTGGCCGTGTCGTCAAATCGTTGAACACCATCAAAGAAGTCATCCTGAATGGTCGTTCGGAACGAGATCTTGTGTTTGTCGTCCGTGGTTACGTTCCAATCCAATCGCCCCGTATGCGTATTCTGAGCCTGCGGGATACTTGCGTTGAATCTATAACCGGCCGTATTGAATCCGTCACCCGAACTAAAATCGTTCGCCGGGTATCTTGCTGCGGCGTCGGCCAATACCGCAAGAGCAGCGGGGTTAACGTTTACAACGGCCGCTCCATTAAGCGTCAGAGCATTGATCTGAGTTGAGTTGATCGAAGTCAGAACACCGTTAGCGTCAGGGAATCGAACAATACCTTGTCCGAGCGATGCAAGCGGTACAATGCGGGTCACCGGGGTTTCACGCGCTTCACGAAGCCCCTCATAGTTATAAAAGAAGAAGAATCTATCCTTTACGATCGGTCCTCCGAGGCGGCCGCCGAACAGGTTGCGGATAAGCTTCGGACGTTCTACACCTGAACTGTTGTTGAAGAAATCGTTCGCGGACGTGATCGTGTTGCGGTGGTATTCATAAAGAGCACCACGAAAGTCGTTCGTACCCGATTTGGTCGAGAGCGAGATCTGGGCTCCCGAAGAACGGCCCTTCGACGCATCTGCATTCGTCGTCGTTACACGAAATTCATCGACCGAGTCAGGCGTGACACGGATAACGGGGGAAAACGCCGTACCGTTCTGCTGATCGTTAACGTCGACACCATCAAGCGTGATGTTCGACTGGTCGCTTCTTGCACCGGTCACTGAGCCGTCCGGCGAAACGCCCGGCTGCAAACTCAGAAGATCACCAACGTTGCGGCCCTCGAGCGGCAGCTGCTGGATCTGCGGAGAAGTAAAATTATTACCGATACTACCGTCTGAGGTATTCTTGATCGATTCGATCGTACCCGACGTAACGTCGACAACGACCGAAATATCACCAGCCTCGAGAACTAGGTCAAGACTAACCGGCGAGTCGATCAAGGCAGCCACCGCAGTATTCAAAAGTTTCTTGAATCCCGATGCTTCTACCTCTATTCGATAGGTCGAAGGGGGTAACGAAGTAAAGTTATATCGTCCGCCGTCAGTTGTCGTGGCGGTACGCGAGAAGCCCGTTGAGGGGTTTGAAAGTGTTACGGTTGCACCGGGCACGACGGCTCCGGTTTGGTCTGTAACCGTACCACTTACGCCGGATGTGCCAGATTGGGCAAATATCGCTCCCGCAAACAAAAATGCGGCGATCACGGTTGCCAATCCGGAAACGGCTTTGGTTCGTAGATAGCTAAAATTCATAGCTCCTCCTTAAAAGTTAGGGTTGGTCAAAAGTGCAGTCAGAATGCCTACAAAAGATAATCAGGCACTTTCCGTTCCACATCGAAAATCGCACGAAAAGGCCACAAAACTGCACTTAATTAGTATCTGTAGTTCCAGAATTTTTCGTCCGGACTGTGAAATTTGGATAAAATTCAAATTTCTGTGGAATGTGATGAGCGGATTATATAGATTTTTTCAGTGCGGTCAAAGTGAAAGCTGCCTTTGCGGCAGTAGCACCCATTCCGACAGCGGAGGCGATCGTGGGACCAACCGGATTTGCAACATCGCCGGCCGCAAAGACGCTGGGACGGTTCGTTCCGCATGCGGAATCAACCACGATGTAGCCCGTAGAATCAGTTTTGACCGCGTCTTTAAATAATTCGCTATTAGGAGTAACACCTATTCTAATAAGTGCATTCTGAACGTTGAGGCTTGATTCCATTTCGGTGAGTGAGTTTCGGATCGTTACTGTCTCAAGGCCGTCTGCTCCGTCAAATCTAACGACAGATGTATTGGTCAGGAATTCTACATTGTCGAAAACTTTTGCCTGGCTGATAAATTCACCTCGTGCTGAGAATTGCGTTCGTCGATGTACGACAAAAACCTTTTTTGCAAAAGGAGCGAGAATGATCGCGTTCTCGATCGCCGCATCTCCACCGCCTACTATAAGAACTGACCTGCCGGTAACAGCCGATGGTTCACGAGCGCCCGAATCAATGATTCCACGCTGGGCGAATTCCGACTCGCCCGGGACGTCAAGTCTTCGCCGTCGTACACCGGTTGCGATTATCAAAGTCCTTGGACAAATCGATTCGCCATTGCTTAGCTCGATCGAAAGCGGTTCGTTTTTGAAACCAACGGCGTTCGCATTTATCACTGGAACGCTGCAAAACGAAAGCTGTGAAGCTAACGTTGATACCAAGTCGTTCGGTTCGATCGTTAGAATGCCCGGATAATTTACGATCGATGAAAAGATGCGGTTTACCTGGCCGCCCAAGCTGCCGCGTCCTTCAACCAAAGTGCATTGCAACCCGAGCTCGCGACACCAGATAGCAGCCGATATTCCTGCAACGCCGCCGCCGACGATCAAAACGTCGGGTTCGAAATTCTTGTTAGCCTTTTTCATAGACAAAATGCTCGATATTTGTCAGCCAAGAATGCCATTTTGTGTCACAATTTCTCCATTATTCTACGCGTCTACGACCAATCGGCTTGGACTACAGAAGTTAACTGGTCTAGACTCAGTATTTTACGAACCGCCCATCGGACCGTGGCAATCTCACCCGCT
>JBBSKW010000012.1:0-37171 GCA_038256005.1 Pyrinomonadales bacterium | reverse complement strand
CGAAAAACCTTGCCGAATTTTGAGTCAAAACTATATAGTGCAAAGCACGTGATAACCGAGGAAATGCGCGATGAGATCCGTAAATTTCTAAGTGATTAAGTTCAGGGGCGTAACCTGACCTGTCGTATCTCAACCACATTCTGCAATTCGCTAGGGAGTGTTAGTTGGGCGGCATCTGAGCCGTTGGTATTCTTTGTCGCGGTGACCGTGAGTTGTTCAGGTTTTATCGCAGCGATGACAGAACGAGGGCCAAACAAGATCACGGTGGCGTTTTTGTCGTTCACGCCATCGACCTCTATCAAAAATACTCGCTCGGTTCTGATCTCGCGTATCGGAAAGCGAATATCTACGGCCGAATCAAGAAGTGCGACGCGCGCAGCATTCCCGGTTGTAAGCGAAACCTGCCGCTCAAAAAATTCAGCCTTGCGGTCGGCGATGTCCACAACCTCAGTACTGATCTCCGTCAGTTTTCCGACGATGCTTTCCGGGCCGCGAACTCGCACCGTTGCCGGATTCGCCGTTGGTTCCGCGACGATTTCAAATCCTTCCGCAAGGGCACCCCGCGTTCTAACCCGCACCGGAAGTTCTTTCGTCGAAACAGTTTCGAGTCGGACGTTGATCTTGTTCGGCTGAATGTCTTCAAGCTTTACACCGGTCGGCAGATCGTACGCTGTTACATTCTGCGGTGTGAGGTTTACAACATGGTCGCCGGGCAATAGTTCGGTCAGGTCTATCGAAACACGAAGGTCGCGTTCGCGGATCTGGCCGAGACGCCGTTTATCGCCGCCAACACGGATATCCACCTGCGGATTTGGCTCGTTCGTGATCTCAGCGTTTTCAGACACACGGATCGAAAGCGGAACACTATACCGATCGCTCCCAATCTCGCTCAAACCTGTGACGCCGAGCCAAAGAGCGAACGTGATGCCGAGCGCGACCAACTTCATCGCCCAGTCCTCAAGAAAGATCTTCTTCAGGATATGGCCGACAAAAACTCGTCTTGAGCCAGATTCATTTGTTGTTTCGGTCGTCGATTCCATCAAACAATACCGCTAAGTTATCTCGGTTTCTGCTTCCTTCATTGCCTTCGTCGGTTTGATCTTCTTTTCGAGCAAGGGAATATTCATCACGTCGAGAAGCCGCTTTCTAAGCTGTTTCGTATCAAGATTTCGCTTGACGATTCCGCCTTCGACCCACGTGATCAATCCCGTCTCTTCTGAAACGACGATCGATATCGCATCGGTACCCTCTGTAATTCCAATTGCTGCACGATGGCGTGTGCCAAGTTCGCGTGAAATACTCGGGTTCTTCGTCAGCGGCAAGAATACCGAGGCGGCAGCGATCCGTTCGTTCTGAATTATGATCGCGCCGTCGTGCAGCGGCGTTGAGGGATGAAAGATCGTCACGAGCAGGTCATAGCTGATAGCCGCATCAAGTTGTACGCCCGCATCAATAAAATTACGCAAGCCGATGTTTCGTTCGATCACGATCAAGGCGCCTGTTTTCTCGCTCGAAAGTGTGGTCACCGCGAGCACGATCTCGTCGTAAACGCTTCCGCCAAATTGTCCGCGTTGGCGGTTCATTATCGGAAAACGTAGCCGGTTGGCGAAATAGATAAGTGCCTGGCGAATCTCCGATTGAAAAAGAACTATTATCGCAAATCCGATATAAAGAACAGCGGATCGAAGAACGAATTCAAGCGTAGCTAAGTCCTGTGCAACTGCTAGCCAATAGAGCAGAGCGAGCAGAACGATACCGACCATCGTCGGTACAGCCCGCGTTCCGCGAAGAAGGCGGAGAACTACATAAACGATGATGAAAACCAAGGAAATATCCAAGACATTTCTCAAGGTATTCAAGCTCGGAATGTAGTCGAATTGCTCCATTTAATTGATTTATTCTCCAAAATTCGCAGTAAGACCGCGATTCGGAAAGTAAAATATGCTCGGTCGGCTCCGCTTCCTAGAATAGCACAAAGTGGAGTCAGGACTTTCGAACCTTGGCGTGGACAACGCCCACAAGTTTGCCGGACCGGTCAACAACACCGACCACGCCAACTCCGTTCGTCCGGGCTAGCTCGCTAGCATCGTGAAGCGATGTTCCGATTTCCACAAAATGGTCATCCTCCACCGGCCGCATCACTTCGCAAACCTTTATAGTCCGCCATTTAATGTTTTCCACAGCTTTGATCTCTTCGAGCATCAATAGCCCATGTAGCTGCCGGTCTGAGGCTACCGGAAAGACGGACTGGCGATTCATCGGTAGGATCTGATCGATAAAGATCTGGATGGTCGCGTCCGGCGAAACTGAAATGGGAAGCATCATTGCATCTTCTACTGCGATCTTTTCAATTGTACGAACCTCGGAAATGATCCGCTTTGCTGAATCGTAAAGAAACAGCCCGGAAAGAACCGCCCAAAAACCAGTGAAGAATTCTTGCCGGAGGATCGCCGCTCCGAAACCGAAAACGATCAAGATCGCAGCGATCACTTGCCCGAATCGGCCCGTGAGAATGGTCGCTTCGTTAAGGTCGCGTCCATTCCGCCAAAGATACGCTCGCAGAACGCGGCCGCCATCGAGCGGATAACCGGGCAACATATTAAATACGGCGATCAAAAAATTGAGCAGCCCAAGCGAATACCCCAAAATGACCAGCACCGGTGCTTCGGCCGCCGATCCCGCGGTCGCAAGTCCAACGAATAAGATGGCCAAAACAAAGCTCGCGGCCGGACCGGCTATCGCGATACGGAACTCGGCTCGCGGCGTTTCCGGTTCATGCCGAAAACGCGTCAGTCCCCCAAATGGATGTAGAACTATTTCAACCACCTCAAGCCCTTCGATCCTAGCGATCGCCGCATGTGAGAATTCGTGAAGAAAGATCGAAAGAAAAAAAATGATCGTAACGGAAAGTCCGATTACGAGTCCGCCGATAAAGCCAATGCCGCCGCCGGTCTGTGCAACACTTGCAGCGATCAGTAGCGTCATTACTCCCAAAACAAAGAACCAGCGGTAATCGGCCCGCACCGGAATCCCGGAAACACGCCCCAACATCACCTGCCGTCTTAACCCCTCAAGAAAGCTCATTCCAATAGTCTGATGCACCAAGATTAGCAAAATTGACGGATTTGTTGAAAATATGTCGGTCCGCGTGTTCGTGCGTGCCGATGCTTGATTAGTTCGCTCCGACCATTCCATTTGTAACAGCTGCCATCAGACCGCTCATCTTTCGCATTTCGTGCAGATCGCGCTAAGTGCTATTTCGTTGCCAGGTTTATCACACGATAATTTGGGTGTTCCGGAAATGTTTCGGTCGGGGTCTTTTCAAGTTTAGTAATGATCGAAGAAGAATTTCCTACTCTGCGTTCTCTGCGTTGAAAGGTCTGGAAATTCTAGAAATTGCAAAAACGCTGATGTTTGTTCCGCTCTGTTCGGTTCGCGCGAGCCTTCCGCGGAACAAAAATGGGCAAAAACAGCGATTTTTGTTCACACGTGTTCAGTTCGCGTACATCGCAATTTGAACAAACATGGGCAAAAGTGAACAAAATTTGCTTTTGACATCAAAACAGCAAAATTTCCGATCTTGTCTCAGGCTGATACACACGCGCGGTCACCGTGAAACAAAATTGGGCGAAATCGTCGATCTTAATTCATAACCGTTCCAGCAGGCCGGACGCATCAAGGATTGCGTCAAGGGTACGTTTCGAATAAACTTCGCGTTGATGAAAGCGGGAAGTAAGGTCGCATTAATTGCGACACCGAGCTTGGTGGTTGTGTCTAGCTTGGCGAGCGGTTTAGCCGGATTAATGGCCTGGGGGGCCTTGCATTAAATGGTTTATGGGCCAGGAACGAGCGGTCAATACGTCTCTCGCGACATACGTGATACTTGCCGTCGGAGTAGCGGTAATATCCGTTATTCTTAGCTTTTTCGCGGTTCGATACTTTGTCGTGAAGCGGGAATGGAATCCGGCAGCAGCGGCACTTTTAGCCATCGTGATCTTCTCAGCTCTTGCGGCTGGTGGGCATTTGATCTTAGTAGTTATTAGTACGGTTGTAGCAGAACAAATGAGGACAAAAAGATGATCTCAAATTATTCTGAATTCTGGGATTTTTACATTCAGGAACACTCAAAGCCTTTGACGCGAATTTTGCATTTTATCGGCACGTCGGTCGGAATCATTTTGCTCGTATTCTTCGTTGCCCGTGGACACTGGTATTTCTTCCCGATCTTTTTCGTCATCGGTTACGGTTTCGCCTGGTTCGCTCATTTCGTCATCGAAAAGAACAAGCCGGCCAGTTTCAAATATCCATTCTGGTCGTTCATCAGCGATTTCAAGATGATGTGGTACATGGTCACGGGCAGAATGGGACGTGAAGTTACGAGAGTTTTGGGACGATCGAGGTGTAATTAATGAAACGATATTTTGGGGTCACATTTGCAGCGATCGCCGTCATCGCAGCTGGTCTTGCATGGTTCGATATAGGGACAGCGGCGGAAACTCTTCCGCAAAACAACCGCATAAAAATCCGGACGGAAAACTATCCGCGACCGCCCTATTCCGGCGCGACATACTATATCTATGAACGCGAAGGCGAGACAATTTGCACAAAGCTCGAGGTCTGCAATAAGTATAATAATTGCAGTACAATCTACACGAAGGGTGCGTTCAAAGAAGAGGAAGATGTTGAGACTGGCGAGCCGTACGGCAAGACGGATGCTGTGGTCATCCCCGCAAGCAAACTCAAAAAGCATGCCTGTTTGAAAAAGTTCGGACTTCTTACGAAATAGGCGATCGATATGGCAGCGAATGAGATAGTCGGGGCTTCAAACCTGAACAGCGTAATTGAATTCTTAACGGCCATGATCACGCCTGCACTGTTGATCTCGGCGACTGGTTCGCTGGTGCTTTCAACATCTACCAGACTCGGGCGTGTGGTTGACCGCGTTCGGTCGCTAGAAGTTCGTCTAGGCGAGATGATCTATTCGTTAAACAAGGAAGAAATTCCGCTCTATGACAAGCGGGTCGAGGTGATAGTGGATCTTCTAGATCTGGTAACCAGCCGTGCGAGAATTCTGCAGAAAGCACTCGGAGCGTTCTATTACGGCCTTATGGTGTTCGTTTTGACAAGTATAAGCATTGCTCTGGTCGGCCTACTCGATATTTATAAATGGATACCGATACCCCTCGGGATCGTCGGAATCTTGTTTCTGTTTTACGGCAGCGTATTAATGCTCCGCGAAACACGAATGGCGACAGCCACTATCAACGAGGAAATGGACTTTACATGGGAACTTGCACGAAAGGTTGCACCTGAGGATGTAGCGGTGAAATATGACCACAAAGGCCGGATCAAAGGCTATAAAAAGCCCAAAGTGTCTAAAACTCTTGGCGGAGAATAGGCTCGAAGAACGCGTTCAGGCGCTCGAACAGCTATTGCGCTCGTGCACGGTTTGCCCGAAAGACTGCGGCAACAACCGTCTTAATGACGAGATAGCGGCATGTTATTCGGGAAGCTTGCCGATCGTATCAAGCTATACCGCACACTTTGGAGAAGAACCGTGTCTAAGCGGGACGCGTGGAGCGGGAAACATCTTTTTCGGCAACTGCAATCTTCGGTGTGTTTACTGCCAGAATTATCAGATCTCTCAGACCTGGAAAGAGCAAAAGAAAAATGAGGTAAGCCACGAGCGGCTCGCCGAGATGATGATCGAGCTGCAAGATCGCGGCTGCCACAATATCGGCTTCGTTTCACCGACCCATTTCGCGCCGCAGATGGCTCGGGCTGTATTGATCGCTGCACGCAATGGACTTCGCGTCCCGATCGTTTACAACACAAATGCATATGATTCTGTTGAGGTCTTGAAATTGCTTGAGGGGATCGTCGATATTTATTTGCCCGATCTTAAATATGCCGATGCCGAGGCCGGTTTCCAGTATTCGAAGATCAGAGATTATCCGCGATATGCACGGGCCGCTATCAAGGAAATGCACCGCCAGATGGGTAGCGAACTTGTCTTCGACGAAAACGGCTTATTGGAACAGGGCCTGCTAATAAGGCTGCTCGTGCTTCCGAACGACATCGCCGGGCTCGAAGAAAATCTCCGCTGGATCCGCGACGAACTCGGTCCGAAAACCGCCATCTCGCTGATGGCCCAGTACTACGCCACCAACAAGGCCGCGACCGACGACCGCTACATTCTGCTGTCTCGACGCATTTCCGAAGGTGAATGGTTCGAGGCCGTTTCCTTACTAGAAGACCTCGGCATGGAAGAGGGGTTTATGCAGGAATACGAAGCGGCGTCCTTTTACTATCGCCCTGATTTCACGGACTCGGAGGAGCCGTTTAGGGATATTAGAGATTTTGTTTTGTAAATCAGGGTTGCGATAGGTAAAGAAATGAAATTTGGGAAAACAATAAAAATCTTTCTAATTGATGGCGATCCTAACGGGCGCATGAGTTGCGAGATTTCGAACTGGTCGGGAAAATCCTATAAAATACCAAGAATAAAGATTAAAGACTGTGACTACATCTCAGTAGCCCTTCTACTGCCCCGCCGTTATGGTAATGGGGCGAAATGCGAATGGACTTACGGAATGGAAAAGCGAACACGGAAAAACTCTGAAAGAGTATGAATCGAATCGAGATTCCATTTCGAAACCAGAGGACAAGCTGTATGAAAACATCTGATTCGGCTCCAGATTTCAAACTAACCAACAGCGAAGCAAACGATTGGACGCTGAGCGATCTTCGCGGGAAAACCATCGTGCTCCTGTTCTATCCCGGCGATAACACGCCAGTTTGCACTGCTCAACTTTGTTCCGTGCGCGATCATTGGTCGGAGTATCAGGCGACCGGTGCCGAGGTCGTGGGCATCTCGACTGACTCGGTAGAATCGCACAAAGGCTTTGCCGAAAAGAACCAGCTTCCGTTGCGGTTGTTGTCCGATCCAGACGGAAAGGTTTCTGCGATGTATGGGATGAAGAGTTGGCTGCCGGGCCGCTCGGCTCGCGGGGTTGTGGTAATTGATAAGGACGGCAAGATCGCCTACCACAAGGTGCAGGCATTAAGCCTTTTCAAACCGGCGGATAAAGATGTACTTGCGGCCATTGAAGCGGCCGACAAAAATTAACCACAGAGATCACAGAGAACCTAGAGAATTTGCCGAAAAGCCGTAAGTTGTCCTTCGGTTCTAACTCTGTGCCCTCCGTGTGCTCTGTGGTAAAATCTGTGTATGGCTTTATTTGGTGAAAAATTTATATGCGGGCGTTGCTCGCAAAAGACGGAACCGATCGGATTCGCTCCAATTCCGACAGAACTCGGGCAAAAGATCGGTGAAGAAATGTGTCAGGGCTGCTGGAAAGAGTGGCAAGAAAAGCAGAAACAACTTATAAACCATTTCGGGTTGGATGTTTCAAATCCCGATTCTCACCAGTTCCTATTCGACAATATGAAGATCTTTTTCTACAACGAAGGCGTTGAAATAACACAGATCGACACGTCGAAAGAAGGAAGCGTGAACTGGTAAAGTTTTGAGTTCGAACGATGCTCGATGCCGAACTCCGATATATAAACGAAGAGTTTCACGCAGACAACGTATCGCCCAACCAGGTCGATCTTCTCCTCGCCGATGGCTGGCGCCATTTCGGCACGCATTTTTTCAGATACAATTTAGGTCTCTATTATGAAGAGGTTCGGCGGGTGATGCCGCTTCGCATCCGACTTGCCAAATTCACGTTGTCCAAAAATCACCGACGCGTTCTGAGAACGAACGATGACCTGAATGTCAGCATTCGGCCGATCGAGATCAACGACGAAACGGAAGCACTGTTTCACCGACACAAACAACGCTTCGATCACGCCGTACCCGAAACGATATACAACTTTCTTTCGTCGGAACCCGCGACAAAACCGTGCGAAGCGAATGAGATTCGCGTAAACCTCGGCGAAGACCTCGCTGCAGTAAGCTTTTTTGGTATCGGCGAACGTTCGACCTCCGGGATCTATGCAATGTTTGAACCGGCAATGAGCGCACGCAGCCTAGGCATTTTTACTTTGCTAAAAGAGATCGAATATTCGATCGAACAGGGCAAGGAATTCTATTACCTCGGCTATTGCTACGAGGGTGAATCGTTTTACGACTACAAGAAAAGGTTTCGTGAAACTGAGATGTTTGATTGGAAGAAAGACTGGACCACGTTATGACAAAACATCCGCTTGAAAAATGGATGAGGTATGCGCTCTTCGCGACTGTTCCGATAAACTTTTTGGGTGCAGCTATATT
This sequence comes from Pyrinomonadales bacterium, assembly GCA_038256005.1. Classification (GTDB taxonomy): domain Bacteria; phylum Acidobacteriota; class Blastocatellia; order Pyrinomonadales; family Pyrinomonadaceae; genus OLB17. Next base: position 28,890 of record JBBSKW010000012.1, on the reverse strand, counting down.
CTTGCCGCCATTTCCCCAACTTCGGACACAATTTGAACTTCCCGAGCCACACCCTTTCTATCTTTGGATCTTATCCATATGGATATTCGCCTTCGGATGTTGCTATCTCTATATGGCCATCACCGAACGACGCGACCGAATATTTGTCATGATCGGAGCAGCAGGTAAGCTTTTTTTCTCAGTCTTGCTAATAGCATATGCAGCTGCGGGTCCAGTTCCAATCTCAACCGCGGCCTCCTGATTGGTGGATCTTGTACTAGCAGTGATCTTTATTGTATGGCTATTGAATACGACCGATGATTAATCAACCAAGCGTTTCCGTCCATTCAATATATTTCTTTGAATCAAATTTCTTGCCCGTGCTTCCACTCGTCATATACCGCATCATTCCAAAAACGGGTCGCTCGAACCACGCACGGTCGTGTTTACCGAAACACCACAGAATGCCGGTGTAGGAATTGGGATTACGGCCATCGAGGCAATATTTGTTGTTAAGATGAACGAGAGTTTCGAACGCGATCTCGTAAGAAGCCGACCACGCGATGACATTTTTACCCCAGAGCATTCTCACGTAGTTATGCATCTCTCCGGTGCCAACCATTTCGCGCTGCGCAGCGTTCCAAAGCTCGTCATGCGTCTGCCCGTTTTCTAATTCCTCGAGCGTATAATTAAACGGCCTTTCGTCATCAGCATGCTCGCGCATTGTTTTTTGAACCCAAGCAGGTAATGAATCGAGCGAATCATACTTCGAATTATGCCGCGTGAAGTTATACGAAAGCTCGCGGCGAACAATAAGTTCTTCGAGATAAGCGTCCTTTGATTCCTGAGCCGCGTCCGACGCCTTTACAGCCAACGCGATCTCAAGCGGCGAGAGAAAACCAAAATGCAAATACGACGAAAGCCGCGATGAACCGTCACGATCCGGCTTGCTGCGAGCCTTGTCGTAATCGGACAGGATTTCATCGACAAATTTCTTTAGACGCTTGCGGCCATTCGCTGCTCCGCCGTGATAATAGTTTGAAGGCTTTACGGTGTGATCGATGTCGCAGTCAGAGACGAGTTTAGAGATAGTTGCAGAAGTTACAGAGGTTTCAGGACAATCTACTTCGATATCGAGACTGTTGATCTCAACGGCTTCTTCGGCGAGCGGTTTTAGATAGTTGTCGAGAAGCTTGTTTATCTTAGGCCTGATCGTATAGGCAGCGTATTCTTCCTTTTCAAATTTTGACATTGGAATGATGCCGTTTGCATCGACCGCGTAAACAGGCACGTTTGCCTTCTCTGCAATGCGTTCGTTGTGTAGCGGAATGATGAAGCAAGGAAAATCATCTGTAACGATGCACGCCGCTTCTCTAGACAGATTTGCGACAGCTTGCTTTGGCGAGTTTTTATCCTTTTGCAAATAGAAAATGTATCGAATGCCGAGCCGTTCAAACTCTTTTCGCTTTTCCTCAACGCCCTCGAGGATAAATGTGTGAATACGGTCACTCGCCCACGGATAGTAATATTTGAGCCCTTCATAAACGACGAGCGGCAGCTTTAGTTCATTCGCCTTACGTATCGCAAAGATCAACGCGTGGTTATGCGACGTCCGCTTGAACATCTGCATCCAATACAAAACGTAACGGCCGTTTTCGTTTATCCGTTTGTCGTTTAGCTGAACGACTCTTTCGTTGATCCGCATAGGTAGGTATTATAAGTTCTATTCACCTCAGAGACACAGAGGGCACTGAATTATATGGGAAAGACATTTGTTTCGATCATCACCTCCAAATTCGTCCAGTTCGAATTATTGATTTTGACCCTCTGTGTCCTCTGTGGTGAAATGCCGGCTCAGGACTTCAAGCAGGTTCATCCCGGAGTCGAACACGCTCATGTCGATCACAAGACCGGCGAAGATCCGGTGAAGATAAACATCCTTCGCCTCGATCTTTCAAAAGTCCGCCTCGACGTCCACCACGCTTTGGATAAAGCCATCGGTCTTGAAACGACCTCCTCGCTCGCCGCAAGAAAAAATGCGCTCGCGGCAATTAACGCCGGCTTCTTTCGATTAGATCGTTCAGATTTTGCTGGAGACGCCGCCGGAGTTTTCATGATTGATGGTGACCTTCTCAGCGAGAGTGTGAACGGCCGTACCGGCATTGTTATATCGAACGACCAGAAATTCGGTTCTGTCTTTTTTAACCGGGTGAATTCAGAATCCTATGTCCAGATCGGTCCTCAGGGAAGACTTACGCAATTCTCGATCTCAGGTATCAATCGCGAAAGAAAAGTTGATGAGGTCGTGCTTTACACTCCTCATTTTGGACGCCCGATGGCTGTAAACGATAAGGGCCCGTTCGTCATCCTGGGTCGGTGTAAGGCCGGGAAGTTGCTCGGGAGTTTCCGCAACATTTCATGCCTAGATACGGAGCTTGTCTACAGCATGGTGGGCAGAGCAATTCCCGCTGACGGCTTAATTGTTTCGATCGGAAACGAAGTAAAGGGTGAGAGTGAAGTTCTACGCAAACGCATTCTTGAACTGGTTCAAAGCAGAAAAGCGAGGAAGAACATTCAGATCCGCCATGTGATCCTTCTTGATGGAGCTCAGTATTCGACGGACAAAAGTATTGACCTAACTAACGGCGTCTCTCGACTCATCAAAAACGGCAAGATCGACATTACGTGGGAAGAAGAAAAAGCGGGCCGGGCATTCGTCTTCAATCGCCATCCGCGGACGGCGGTTGCGAAGATGAACGATGGGAAATTTTTGATGGTTACGGTTGATGGTCGCCAGCCGGGCGTGAGCGTCGGGATGACGCTACTGGAACTTGCCAATTATCTGCTTGCGCTAGGGGCGGTCGATGCGATGAACCTCGACGGCGGCGGCTCGACGACGATGGTTCTCAACGGCAAGGTCGTCAATAAACCATCCGACCCGAACGGCGAACGCAAGATCGGCGACGCGATTCTCGTCACACCTCGCAGAAATTGAGATTCAACAGCTGAATGCTGACTAAATGGTTGGACCGAACATCTTCGATTACGGCTTTGTGTAGCTCGTTTTTACAACGGTCTTAATGTTTCCCCTAACGTGGAAATCGCCTTCTAGTTCGACCTTTAGCGGATCACAAGCGGCTACAAAGTCATCGAGAATGATGTTGATAACGTGTTCGTGAAAGACCTTGATATCACGAAACGAATTGATATAAAGCTTAAGGCTTTTAAGCTCTATACACCGTTCGTTTGGAACGTAATTCAAGCGAAGGATCGCGAAATCCGGGAAGTCCGAAAACGGACAAATTGCGGTGAATTCTGGAATCTCAAAATTCACCCAAATTTCCTTTCCGGGAAATTCGTATGCAAAAGCATCGAGGGGAAATAGGTCCATTTCGCCGCGAGGCGTTGAACGAATAGGTAAATTTTGTAAATTCTCTGGTTGTAGATCCATTTCTAATTAGCGGTTAACACGCGGTCTTCTTAAACTTCTTCATACTGAAGCGCCGAGCCGCTCCAAGGTCATTTATACCAAGTTCACGGAGCGAACACAGCAGATTCAAAAAGATCTGTGCGGTCGCAAAGGCGTCGTCGCCTGCACGATGATGGTTTCTCAATTCGACCTCGAAATGCCGTGCAACGGTGTTCAGCTTATGATTCTCGATATCCGGAAGCAATCGCCGGGAAAGCTGCACTGTGCAAAGCGACGGATTCCCCAAACTATAATCTTCGTGAACTCGGCTGATCTCGTAATTCAAAAACCCCATATCGAACCGGGCGTTGTGCGCTACCATTACCGAATCGCCGATAAACGCCATCAGCTCGCCCGAAACATCGCGAAACCGCGGCGAGCCGGCGACCATTTCGTTCGTTATTCCAGTAAGACCCGCGATAAATTCAGGGATCGGCATCTCTGGATCCAGCAGCGTCTGAAATTTATCGACCACTTCGCCGTTTTGTACCTTGAAGGCTCCGATCTCCGTTACGCGGCACGGCGGCGCTTTTGCTCCAGTCGTTTCAAGATCCAGGACGACGAAACCGGTCTGAAAAAGATCGATTGCGTCGTGGTTCGGCAGAACATATTCCACAATGTCGTCGGTCAGCTTCAGCCTCGAGTCTCGCTTGACCAAGTCCTCGATCAGCAAACGCGCCAGATTTTTTTCAGGCTTTGAGATCTTCATTACTCGATCGACCACCTTCACCGCAGACGAACGACCGCCGACCGAATGTAAATATTCGATCGCTGCGTTGATCAGGACGGAATTGGAGATGAGGTTCGGCGAAGGCAGCATAGTCAAATTAGATTTTATAGTGAAAACGTGAAACCGCAACTTGGAGTGACTTAGGCGATTGGGAAGTCCTCCGTGATTTTGGCATAATTCCTATTTCAGCAACTCGTTGGAATCCGTTTCTTCAAATGAATTCAGAACAGATACTCGAGCAGTTCAAGAACGCCGGCGCTTTGCTTGAAGGCCATTTTCTTCTTTCAAGCGGACTTCATAGCCGGAGCTATTTGCAGTGTGCACTTGCGTTGCAGTATCCCGCCGACGCCGCCAAGCTTGGTGGGCTAATCGCTGGTAGATATGTTGATAGCGGTATTGAGACCGTCGCTTCACCCGCTATCGGCGGATTGATAATCGGATACGCAGTCGCCCAGGCTCTCAATGTCCGTTTCATTTGGACCGAACGTCAGAACGGCGAAATGATCGTCCGACGCGGGTTTACTATGAAGCCGGGGGAACGAATTTTGGCCGTTGAAGATGTGATCACGACGGGCGGTTCTACACGAGAATGCATCGCCGCACTCAGTGCGAATGGCGGTGACGTGATTGCGGCAGCTTCGGTTGTAGACCGCTCTAACGGCGCCGCAGATGTCGGCGTACCGCGAACATCGCTTGTCAGCCTGGAAGTGCCGACGTACTCGCAAACAGATTGTCCAATGTGTGCCGAAGGCGGCGAGCCCTATAAGCCAGGAAGTAGGGCATCGTCGAAATGAAGCGAAAGTGCTGCTTTCTATCAATGGACGACCTCGCGGGTTACGTCAGCGACGACGATTTGGCCATTCCGTCGCTCAACGAACTTGGCTGGGCCGTGTCGATAGTTTCGTGGCGCGATACCTCTGTTAACTGGAACGATTTTGAAGCTGTCGTGATCCGTACGCCGTGGGATTACCAGGAAGCTCCGGACGAGTTTCTCAACGCGTTGGATAAGGTCGAACGGTCATCTGCTCTGCTCGAAAATTCCCTTTCGGTTGTAGAGTGGAACCTCGACAAGAGTTACCTTCGTGAGCTTGAATCGAAAGGTTTTCGAATTGTACCAACGATCTGGGTTAACGGAGATGTTTCGGCGAAGAGTTTTGAATGTTGGCAAGGAAATCTCGGCTCAGACGAACTAATTATAAAACCGACTATTAGTGCGACTGCCAAAGACACGTTTCGCCTCAGTTCATTCGGCGAAACCCTCACAACTGTCTTCAGAGGTCGAAGCTTTATGGTTCAACCGTTCATGCCGGCGATCGTCGAAGAAGGTGAATTCTCACTTTTCTATTTCGATGGTGAATACAGTCACACAATATTGAAGTCACCTAAAACCGGAGACTTTCGTGTTCAGGAAGAACACGGCGGGCTGATCAACGCAGTGGAACCAGAACCTGCGATGCTCGAAACAGCACGGTCGATAAATGAAATACTAGAGTCGCGGCCACTATATTCAAGAATCGATCTGGTCCGATGCGATGACCGCGGTTTTGCTTTGATGGAACTTGAACTCATCGAACCTGCTCTGTATTTTAGAATGGACGCGAAGTCGCCTGAGCGCTTTGCAAAGGCTTTCGCGAGGCGGATGAATGAATTATAAGCTCCTGATCCAATACGATGGCACAGACTTTCACGGCTGGCAGGTGCAGGAAAATGACCGCACTATTCAGGGTGAGCTAGAGCGCGTGATCAGCACCCTAGAAGATGCTCCAGTGCATGTAGCGGGATCGGGGCGAACGGACGCTGGCGTTCACGCAGAAGGTCAAACCGCCAGTGTGATAGTCAGCCGCCTATTCGATCCGGGACGACTTAAACTTGCGATCAATGGGAACCTCTGGCGCGACATCCGAATAATGAACGTGGAACGCGTTCCGGATGAGTTTCACGCGCGATTTTCCGCCGTGCGAAAAACGTACATTTACAGAATCGTGAACGCTCCTGTTATCTCACCGTTTTGGCGGCGTTATGCCAACCACGAATCACGGCCGCTTGATGTTTCGCGAATGCTGGTTGCCTCCAGGCTAATGCTCGGCGAACATGACTGGACCGCTTTCTGCTCGGCACAAGCAGATGGCGAAAATCGTGTCAGAACGATCTCGGACTTTACTATCGAATCGCATTGGGACCCACGGGCGCAAGCTTCGATAATTGAGTTTCGGATCACAGGAAACGGCTTTCTTCGGTACATGGTTCGGTCCATCGTCGGGACGCTTATCGAGGTAGGGCGGGCTGAAAAGGATTCTGATACAATTCAGACTGCGCTCGTGACAGGTGACCGAGGCCTGGCCGGAAAAACCGCACCGGCACACGGCCTTACGCTTTTCAACGTCGAGTACTGATTGAAAGTAATGCTGATCTATCACATCACCACCCAGGCGAACTGGGACAAATACAAGGACCGGCCGTCGTATCAGACCGAGAGCCTCGCGACAGAGGGTTTTATTCATTGCAGCTATCCCGCACAGCTCGAGGCTGTTTTGAAGCGCTATTATAGCGGTTATCCGAAAGTTTTGATTCTCTCTATCGAAACAGACAAGCTGAAGTCCAAGTTGGTAGAGGAGCCTTCGACCGGCGGCGAGATCTATCCACATCTCTACGGCCGTTTGAACCATAATGCAGTTATGGGTATCGAAGAACGATTGATTCTCGCGAAGGACACAACGATAGGTTATTGGTCGGAGGAATAGCGCGACTGCTTCACATGCACCCAAGTTTTGCCGAAGTAATTCAGACGCGAACGCGCGAAGCAAAATTGCTTGCCGCTATCGACTTCGAGCGCCTTCCCCGGCACATCGCCGTAATAATGGACGGCAACGGACGCTGGGCGAAACAACGCGGACGTCCGCGAATTTTCGGTCATCGTGCGGGGGCGGAATCGGTGCGTTCGATTCTCGACACCTGCACGCGGCTGGAAATAAGAGCCGTTACCTTGTACGCATTTTCTACCGAGAATTGGAAACGCCCGAAAACCGAAGTCTCAGGTTTGATGTCAATGCTAAAGCGCTATATTCGTAGCGAAATGCGGGAAGTACACGCCAACAATATTCGCTTTCAGGCGATAGGAAATATCGCGGGACTAGCCCCCGATGTTCAGAAAGAGATCGCTTGGGCGACCGAACATACTGCGTCAAATTCTGGCACGATCTTGAGCGTTGCACTTAATTACGGCGGACGGGCAGAGATCGTCGAGGCTTGCAGAAAAGCGGCGGCGATGCAAAATGGAGCCGGCGGCGAGATCACGGAAAGCGACATCGACAACAATCTTTACACGCACGGTCTGCCGGACGTTGATCTGCTAATTCGCACGAGCGGCGAGATGCGCATCTCAAATTTTTTGCTTTGGCAGATCGCCTATGCCGAAATCTACGTTACGTCGACGCTGTTTCCCGATTTCCGCCGTCCTGAGATCTTTGAGGCGATAATCGAATTTCAAAAACGCGATCGGCGTTTCGGGGACGTGAAATCGAAGTAAAGCAATCAGCCAAGATGAACACAGATAGACGCAGGTTTTTTCAATGTACATTCGATAGCACTATCTGTGTTGATCCGTGTCCAGCTGTGGCTAAAATTCTTCTATGAAAACACGCCTGCTAACAGCGGCCATAGCCCTTCCAATATTGTTCGCATCGATCATCTTGCCGTGGTGGGTCCCGGAAACGGTTTGGATATTTGTCGTGATCGCGGTGTTCGCGCTTGCTACTGGCTTATTCGAATTTTTCTCGCTGAGCAAAAAGCTCGAGCTGAAAGCCGACGCGAGTGTTGCTTATCTTGGTGCGGCCGCGTTCGTGGTTGCTTTTGTGTTCGACGCACCAGCAAAGGCTCCGGACCTGCTCTTGTTGACTGTCGCGTTGTTTGCCATCGGTGTCTTAGTCTCGCAAACATTTCGTTTTCAAAAAGACTTTTCAAAGATGCTAACGGGCGTCGGCGTAACTTTGCTCGGTGTGTTCTATGTTGTATTTCTAGGCGGCTTTCTGATCGCGACGAGAATCGGATTTGAGAACATCGCCGGTCTTTCGACCGATCTCTTGCTGTTCTTTTTTATCGTGATATTCGGGTCCGATTCCGGTGCCTATTTCGCCGGACGTGCATTCGGAAAGCACAAACTCGCCCCCGCGATATCGCCCGGAAAAACGGTCGAGGGCTTGATTGGCGGCATCGTCGCTGCTGCTGCATTTGCGGCACTTTGCACCTTCGTTTTCTTTCCGGAACTGCCTTTCACATTTTCAGTTCCGCTCGCGATAGTGATGGCCGTCGTCGGTGTTCTCGGCGATCTTGCCGAGTCCGCCATGAAACGCGCCGCCGGCGCAAAAGACGCCGCAAACATCCTCCCCGGCCACGGCGGCTTGCTCGACCGCCTCGACAGTTTGTTATTCAACGCACCAGTATTGTATTATTTTGCTCGGTTTTACTTTTAGGATTTTGGAATGAACGCAGTTCGGGTTAACGACAATAATACGTGAGGCGAACGTTAATTTTTTGACGTTCCGCCTTTCGTTTGTCGCAAACCGAATGGCGTTTTTTATTTTATGCTGGATACACTTGGAAATTTGGAACGGTCGCATACCTGCGGCGAGTTGGGTGAATCACACGTTGGTTCGCAGGTCGTTTTGATGGGCTGGGTTGCTAAAAAGCGCGACTTTGGCGTGCTTACGTTTATCGACATTCGCGACCGCGACGGCGTGACGCAGGTTGTCGTTAGTGAGGAGACGGCGGCCGAAGCTCATGCTAAGGCAAAGAATCTTCGCGGCGAGTTCGTTATTGCCGTAATAGGCGAGGTCGTAAAGCGCGACGAAGGCGCGACGAACGCTAAACTCGCGACCGGCGAAATTGAAGTAAAAGTCTCCGATATTCTCATTTTGAACGACGCGAAAGTCCCGCCGTTTCAGCTAGAGGTTGCCGGTTCGGAAAACCTTGCGGCGGAAGATACGCGTTTGAAGTATCGCTATCTCGACTTGCGCCGTCCGCGATTGCAGCACAACATCCGCATGCGCGCGAAGGCCGTTCGTGCGATCCGCGAGTATTTCGACAACCGGGACTTTATTGAGATCGAAACTCCGATCCTGCTCAAATCAACTCCGGAAGGCGCTCGCGATTTTATCGTTCCGTCGCGAATCCACACGGGCAAGTTTTTCGCTCTGCCGCAATCGCCGCAGATCTTGAAACAATTGACGATGATCTCCGGTTTCGACAAATATTTTCAGATCGCCCGCTGCTTCCGTGATGAAGACCTTCGTGCCGATCGCCAGCCCGAATTCACGCAGCTCGATATGGAAATGTCCTTCGTCAATCGCGAACAGGTTTATCGAGAGATGGAGGGAATGTTCAACCACGTCCTGAAACTGATCGGCGTCGATCTGCCGATCGAATGGCCGCGAATGACCTATGCCGAAGCGATGTGCCGCTACGGCAGCGACAAACCTGATTTGCGTTTTGGAATGGAGCTGATCGACCTAAGCGAAAACCTCAAAGGCTCCGAATTCGCCCCGTTTGCTGACACGCTCGCAAAAAGCGGCGAGATCAAATGCATTGTCGTAAAAGACAAAGCCGGCTATTCGAGGAAGCAAACCGAAGAACTTCAGGAGTTTGTAAAACGCTACGGAGCCGGAGCACTCGCGTGGATAAAGATCGGTGATGAAACGACTTCGTCATTACTCAAAGTTCTGGGCGAGGCAAAGATCGCCGAGCTTGTTTCAACTGCAAGTGCAGAAAAGGGCGATGCTGTTCTGATCGTTGCTGGCCGAAAATCCGTCGTTGCTGCCGCTCTCGGAGCATTGCGTGGCGAGATCGCACGACGTGAGAACCTGATAGATCGTAGCAAATATGAATGCCTTATCGTCACCGAATTCCCGATGTTCGAGCACGACGAAGAGGCCGATCGTTATACCGCTGCTCATCACCCGTTCACGTCGCCGATGGACGAAGACCTTGAGTTGTTCAGAACGGCGGTGAACGATGAACGCCAGCATCATCTGCTGGGGCAGGTGCGCGCTAAAGCATATGACGCCGTTATCAACGGTTACGAATGCGCCGGCGGCTCGATACGAATTCATCAAAAGGAGGTTCAGGCATTGAACTTCAAAGCGCTGGGAATGACTCAGGAAGATGCACGGGCGCAGTTCGGGTTTTTCCTCGACGCTCTCGAATATGGTACGCCGCCGCACGGAGGCTTCGCCGCCGGTATCGAGCGAACCTGTATGATCCTATGCGGAACTGAAAACATCCGGGACGTAATGGCTTTCCCAAAGACCGCATCCGCCCAAGACCTGATGATGGACTCGCCGGGCTTCGTCGATCGTTCTCAACTGGATGAATTAAAACTGAGCGTCACCGCGGAAGCGTAATTATTGAGTGGGCCACTCGCCGCAATATGAAAGATCCGCCCGGCCGGTGATCAGCATTTCGTCGTCGTCGCGCCAGAAGAATTCAGTAGTCCCACCCACGGCGTGAACGGAAACGCTACGGTCGGTTCTTCCGGTTTTCGCCGATAGAACAGCCGCACCGCTCGAACACGTTCCCGACGATGAAGTTTCGCCGGCGGCACGTTCCCAAATACGGATATGGATATTCTCGGCATCGATGACCTTAACAAATACAATGTTGGCTTTCTGTGGAAACACAGGATGAATCTCAAGGGCCTTTCCGAACATTCGCCAATCGAAATCAAAATCTTCAACGAACGTTATCGCGACCGGGTTTCCCACGTTAACGCACGACATCAAAAATTCTCGGTCAAGGACGGTCACGGGAAAATCCATCACTGAGACTTGCGGTTGGGGAATAGACACCGGAACGTCGCTGCTGGTAAAGTTTGGCCTGCCGATCTCGGCCTCGAAGCAATAGTGTCCGCGAGATGTTTCCTCTGTCAATCGGTAATTCTTAATTCCGCTACGTGTTCCCAACCGCAAGGTGGATTTTGCCCAAAGACGATTGTAATAGATATACGCTACCGCGCAACGTGTGCCGTTTCCCGAAAATCCTGCGATGCTGCCATCGGGATTGACGATCTCGCAAAAGAAATCGGCTGTTGATTCAAGCTTAGAGATCACGGCGATACCGTCTGAACCGGCGCCGGTGTGGCGATTACAGATCGCCCTGGCCAGTTCGGATAGATCCATTCCAGTGGGAATTTCCAACGCCTCGATCACAATATAATCGTTACCGAATCCGTGAAATTTGCAGAATGGAATTTTGGTCATTTTGCTTTTGAGATCGCGACAATTGTTTCCGATCGGTCTTTGTAACGCAACGTGAAGTCGACGGCGTCGACGGCTTTTAAGCCTGTCAGCATCCTCTTGTCAGAGACATAAAATTCCATTTGCATCGCCGGCATCACACCCGGGATATCGTCATGATTCATCTCAACGGAACCTAGCTCAATATTGATCCGGATGATCTTCCCTTTGCCAGGATAATCCCCGTTCTTAATGCTCGTTTGGGGCGCGGAGGTTGCAGACGAGGAAGGCATGGAAAGCGCGTTAGCGGGCCTCGGATGCTCGGCCGCGCACCCGAAAAGCGACACGGCAGTGAAGAAACAGACAGCCAACGATTTCTGTGTCATAAACTGTGATCACAACGAATGACAGTATTTCTTGAAAGTGGTTCGTAAACTACCGTTTCCAGTCCGCTATAAATACATTTGTATCGCCCGTTTTTGCCGCATTGCGGTTTGAAGCAAAGACAAGTTTCTTGCCATCCGGCGAGAACATCGGGAAGCCGTCAAATGTTTCGCCAAATGTAACGCGTTCGATACCGGTTCCATCGAGATTGATCAACGCAAGATCAAAGTTCGGTTGTCGGCGGCGATCTGATTTGTTCTCGTCAAAAAAATTCGTACAGAAAATTATCTTTTTGCCGTCGGGCGTGAAGAACGGAGCGAAAGAGGCTGAAGCAAGGTTGGTAACCTGCCGCTTGTTGGTGCCGTCCGCGTTCATCACCCAAATTTCAAACACAGTAGGTACGATCAGCTTCTGCGCCAAAAGATCTTTGTATCGTTTGATCTCGGCTTCTGTCTTGGGGCTTGAGCGGCGATAAACGATCATTTTCGAATCCGGCGAAAAGAACGCACCGCCATCGTAGCCGATCTCGTCAGTCAGGCGTTTAACATTCTTGCCGTCGATATCCATTGAATAGAGGTCGAGGTCGCCATCGCGCTCCGATGTGAATACAATGCTCTTTCCGTTGGGGGAAACGGTCGCCTCGGCATCATAACCTGCGACGTTCGTTAAGCGTTTGATGTCCGTGCCGTCGACCTTTGCAGTGTAAAGTTCGTAATCAGCATAAACAGGCCATACGTAGCCTTTCGATCGGTCGGGTTCGGGCGGGCAATCTTTACCTCCGCTGTGCGTCGAGGCATAGATCACACGTTTACCGCCTTTGAAATAGTAGGCGCAGGTGGTGCGGCCTTCGCCGTTTGAGATCTGCTTCGTCGCCGAGCCGTCGATGTTCATGGAATAGATGCGGTCGCAACCGTTTCCATCGCGTTTGGACTGAAAGATCAATTGCTTTCCGTTCGACGAAAAATAAGCTTCTGCATTTTCGCCGCCAAAGGTTAGCTGCTTGATATTTGAAATACGCGTTTCACCACTAACGAGCAGTGCCGGGTTCTGCGCCGAAACGAGTAAAGCGTGCGATATAATTAGAGCAAGAAAGAAAATATACTTCGCCATATCAGGAGAGTCTAGCATCTACACTTGAAAACAATTGAATCCCGAAGTATAAGAAATGCGAATGATTAAATGAATCGCTGTTGTCAGAACATCACTTTTGTGAACCTCACATACAGCGGATCCCCGTCGTTTTAATATGATCTTCGAAACCAAAAAAGAGGTCTTAGATTGGTATGACCGACAAGACCGCGCGTTGACCGATGAATTCATCGGGAATATCGAGTGGAGCAAGGTCCGCGATCATCCGTTTGATAAACGCCTGATCCCAGTGATTCTATACATGCGTGATGTCGAAACTTTAACCGATATGTACTGGCAGGAATTGCGGCGAACCCCGACAGGACGCGATACCGTTATCTCAAAGTTCATGGAGCGTTGGGGTATCGAAGAAATAACGCACGGCGAGGTTCTGAACCGCTTTCTGAATGAGCTAGGCTACGAGACCGACGCCGATTGGCAAAAGCAGATCCGACGCGATGTATCGACCGGGTACCATATCAACACGTTCCTGATCACCTCGCTTACAAATTTGATCGGCAGTAAATTTACCGCTACGCATATGACTTTCGGTGCCGTTCACGAAATGACTACGGCACAGGCTTATCGGCGAATGATGGAGATAGCAGATCATCCGGTGTTGACGCACATTTTGAAAGCGATCATCCGTGAAGAATCCGCACACACTCAGTTTTACTGGAGCATTGCCCGGCTTGAGTTGAGGAAGAATGATCTTGCACAAAAACTCGCCCGCAAAGTGATTGAGCATTTTTATTATCCGGTCGGTCAGGGTTCTCTCAAAAAAGAACGTACGAAGTATGTCGTTTCGACTCTATTCGGCAATAACTCGGCTCTTGACGTTATAGATACCACGGTTACACAACGTGTCCAGCAGCTTCCCGGCTTTGACGGCATTCGTAAAATAACAGACACCATCGGGAACATGGCCGGCAGTAAACTCACATCCGAAAGTGCCGCTGGTTGACCGCTGCCGCACTTAGCCATTCTCCGATCTGTCCAAATTTGAAAATACACCAAAAAGAAAAGACGGGCCGAAACCCGCCTTCCTTTTTCGAGTGTGGATTGAGATTACTTCTCGGCTATCCCCACCATAAAGTTCGTTATTGCCGAGGTGCCGTCAAAGGCCGAACTGATTCCGCCAAACAAAATGTCTGCGTTACCTCCACCATTGGTTGTAAAGCTCGGCGGCAAGAAGCCCGCGTTTAAATTTCCTGGATTATATGGAGCAATAACCACGTTTCCGATGATCTGTCCGCCGCCGCCGCCGGCTCTATGCATTCCGCCAGCGCCCGTGACCAAGATCAGACCATTGAAAGAGAAGTTTCCGTTGTATTCGAATCTTCCAGTGACGACTAGAATACCGCCGGCACTAAGCGGCCCTACGCTGCAGTCGCCTTCGCAAAATGAAAGGCCCGTACCTGTCGAATGGCTTCCAAGTTGATTCTGCGAAATACTTGTCGTACCGTTTCCGTCCGGAATGTAGCGACCCGTATTCTGGGCCTCTGTTCGTAATCGGCTGACAAACTGGTCCATCTCTTGAGGGCTTTGTTGCCACACCGGCAGATCTGTAAGTAAATCGGGGGCTGGTATCAGAGTCGCTCCACTTCCCCCGGCGATCACGGTAGGAAGTCCATTGGGATCAGTTACACCTATCGACGGGCCAGTCGGCGTGTTAGGATTTATCGTGCAAGGCGGAGTATTTGGAACCTGTCCGCCCGGTAGGTACCCGCCATCAACTCCGCAGTAGCGTGGTCCGCCGGTACCTGCGTCAAAAACCATACCGGTCGCTGGGCCAATCATGGAGATCGCAGAGGTCGAAGCCAGATCATTGAAGAAGTTCCGTTGAAGAATAGCTTCCAGTTGCTTGCGTGATCCGTTTGTCGCAAAGCCAGTTGATCTGACTAGAAGTCGATACGGTTGAGTTGGTGAAAGATCCGCATATAAAGTCCGAGATTCGCCCGAATTGAAGAGCCAAGATGCAAAAACCGAATTCGGACATTCTCCCTCAGATCCAGCTCCAGGCGACGGTGACGTGGAACACAATTCAATTGTACTTCCCTGTAATGTGTATGACTGTGTCAAAAACCTTAGTTCAACCGGGGAGCTCGAACTTGAGGCGGAAATCGTTCCCCGTATAGTGCGGTTAGCCTCACTAGGCGAACTCAGCGCGAATTCGATTCGGAACGTGATTCCTGTAGGAATACTTACTCCACCATTCACCTTTTCAACTGAAAAAACGCCTAGTGGAGGATTGGGGTTCGGAATGGTGATAAAGTTTGCTGAAGTATTCCCTACACCTGAAAAACGGACTTCCGTTCGCGGATTCGCTATGCAAGTCGGAACACAAATTTTTGGTGTATCTGGCACCGAAGAATCGGCCACAGCTCCCCCTGTTGCGGGCGGACGAAAAGATCCGGTTGTTGAAAATGTGTAAGGAGAGTTAGCGTCAGGATTTGAAACACTGATGCGATACCTTGCTTCGGAATTAACGATAACGTCTGCTCCAGTATATGCAAGACCTCCCGGAAGATTTACCGCATCATAGGCCAACGTTGGGTATTGAACGGCTTTATCATACGTCACTCCGTTATTACGTAGGGCGTTGATTGATGCTTGAAGTCCGCTTTCGGCCGCCCAGTAGGCCTTCGACTCACTCAGTGAATCGGAGTTGTTCTTAGAACTTGCCCCAACTGCCGAAAGCATCGCGGCGCTCGCGGTAAGTAGAAGGAGTGAAATCAGTAGAACCGTTACGAGTGCAGCTCCATTCTGATCTTCGTTAAAAGCCTTAACCGAACCAACTATCTTTTTCATTTCTCCTCCTTACCCAATCGTCGTATTAATACTGTCCTAACATATACGGCGAGTTTCTTAGTGTTATGTCCGATGATAATGTTACGGTTTGGTTGAGCGGCTGCCCAGCCACATTTTCGAGGTTGACCGTAAGAGCGATCGTCACTTTGCCAGTCGCCGTACTTGGCCCGACCGGAACGGGTCCAGAATTAACGTAATTCTGATAACTAAATGCGACGTTACTTACCCGATTGATTATTCCGGAAGTTATATCCGTGTTTCGGTCGAAGCGCACGACCGATTGAGAATTAGAATCAAAAAAGTAAGTTACATCTTCGCCCGGCTCAGTTATTGTGTTATTGGAGTTATCGACATTCGCTCGATAGCGCAATGCAGTCGCCCCGCAATCAGCCAAGACAAGTCCGTTGTTCGACAAACCATAGCCGGAATTCCCGATCTCGCGCGACATGACGCTTAATGCTGCTTGAGCCGAAGTGATTGCATCGGTCTTCCCGCTTTCACGAGCTCGTGTGCTCAGAGCACCCGAAAATACCGCCACTGCCGCGCCCAATATTATCAGTGTAATCAATAGTGAAAGCAGCAGTTCGATGAGCGAAAACCCCTTCTCTTTTCGGTTGTGATTCGAAATTATGAACATTTGAATCAATTAGAGCGCACTCGCTGCAACGCTACGGTAGTATTCAGGTTTTGCAGCCAACCTTCGTTTTCGGCAACGACCGGAATGGCCGAAATAGTTATTTGCTTAAACGTCGCCGTGCCGTCTCCCGTCCCGGCTGGTAGATTCTCGACAATGACCGAGATGTTGAAATTGCGCCCGTCAGACGATGGACGTTGTCGTACGTTTGTGTATGTCCCTTGGTCGAGCGCCGCATTCGATCCCACCGGGACGAATTTCAAACTTCGGTAAAATTCAACTTCCAGTTGCAGCACTGATAGTGCCTGCATCCGTAGGTTGTTGCCTCGATTGATCTTTACCGCATAACTGAAAGTTGTAAGGGTCCCAACGCAAAGAATGATCATTATGGAACCCGCGATTATTACCTCAGGGATAGTAAATCCACGCGGTACAGCTCGCTCAATCAATTGCATATTATTCGCGGTCATCACTTCCTTAGGGCAAAACAGCCTCACTCTTGATCCCTTCACTGGTCCCGACAGTCGTCTGTCCAGTTGGATTTAAAAAGGTTGGGATCGAAACGCCGCCGCCGAGTAAATTTACGGTTCCTGTTGGTGTTACCAGGACCGTGTTTGAAACAGCCGGCGCACCGGGAGGAGACGGGCACGCCACATTACAGATCATAAATTGCGGATTATCGCTTGCGACGCTCGACTCCCCGCGTTGATTAAAAAACACTTGAAAACTTCCACCGAGAGAAAAACCGTAACCTTCGGCAATTACGCCCGCTGGAAACGTATACGTTAGATCGTCCGCAGCATCCAAAACACCATTTTGATTGTTGTCGGTGCGAAGCGTGAACGAATTCGATGTAACAATGACATATGCCCGAAGATCCGGCTCAAAACCGACCGGAGCCGTCGCTCTTCGTTTTACCGAATCAAAACGCGCTCGTTCAAACGCGACCTTAAGTTCTCGGGCGGCGTTCTGTCGCTGAAATTGTTCGTTGGTCGTTCCACGCTGCATAAAAGCAAGCGAGGCTACAATCGTGATCACAACGGTCACGACCATGAGTTCCACCAGCGTCCATCCAGCCGCAGAGCGGGCAATTTCGCGATTTCGAATCATTTTAACCTTTAGATAACTATATACCCGCTGTCAAGCAGTTTTGTCATACGCAGGTGCGACAAAACGATCAAAATTAAAGTCTCTCACCCAGTAATGCGAAATTTCTTCAATCTTTTACATATTTCGTCGTCATTTAATCAATTCTTTTAATTTCCGCCGATACGTCCCGCAAGCTCAAACATCGGGCTATACAGTGCCGCAACGATAAATCCCACGAAAATACCGACCGGAACTATCGCAAAATTCTGAAACCAAAACAATATCCGTTCCAGCTCTCGTTCGGCCCGAGTTTCAACTACCTTTGCATAATTGTGAAACGTATTCTGCATGTCGGCAGTTTTTTCAAAGGTCATCAGCACCCCGGCAAACTCCTTTCCCATCAGGAACGGATACGGTACGAAAAGCTTGTGCAGATCGGTCGATTCGGTCATGAACCGATGTCTGACATGCATCAGCATCTGAGCGTATTCCGGGTTGGTTGACGTCTCCGCCGCAACTAGGAACCGTTCAGTCATCGACGGAATTCCGGATGAAAGCATCGCCATGGTCCGCAGCGTTTGCGCGGCATAATAATGGCGAAAGAACGAACCAAATACGGGAACGCGAAGCGAAAAGACCTTTAATCGATCGCTGCCTTCGGGCGTTCGCGACCAACGCGTGAAATAGATCGCACCGAGTATCGCCAAAATTATGAAACCAAGACCCCACCAACTAGTTAAAAAATCGGAGCCTCCGATCATTATTCGTGTAATGAATGGCAATTGCCGATCATCGCCCTGAAGCAACGATGTATAAAGCTCGACCATTCGCGGCATCACAAAATAGAGCACAATACCGACAGCGATAATACAAAACCCGACGACCGCGATCGGATACATCAACGCAGATCGAATACTTGAGCGGATCGAATCCGCCTTTTTCTCGGCCTCAGCAAATCGGTGAAGCGTGAGAAGGAAGGCGCTCTTGCTTTCGCCGGTCTCGGCATCCGTTGTTGTACCTACCTCTTCGCCAATGCGTAGTGCGCAGATGAACGTGATCGGAAAAAGCGGGTCGCCATTAGAATCGGTCTGTGCGGAAAACGCCTCGGAAAGTCCGCGGCCGTTCATCATCAAGTCACTTGCGCTCAATAATGCATCTGAAAGTACCGTATTCGTTTGGGCGTACGCCAGCAGTCGGCAAACCTGTGTCGGGCTTTCGCCGATCTCCATCAGATCGCCAAATTGTTCGGCAAGCGTCGCGAATTCAACGCTGGTCGGGCGCCGGCTCGTCTGCCGCCGGCCACGACGCTCCGAGATGGCCTGAACCCGAATCCCGGCACGCTCCAATTCTTTTTGAGCAAGATTGATCTCAGGCGTTTGGACAAACCCTTTGACGATCTCGCCGAGCGAATCGACGCCGGAGAAGTTGAAACCGGTTTCCGAACGCGTCCGTTCGAACGGGTTCTCTGTCACCGGCGCGGCGTCCGCATAGCGGATCGGGCGTACAGCCGTACCTGAACCGGCACCGCCGAGAACATTGTTTCCATCATTAACTGCCATAATTTGACGACCTTTAACCAACGATCTCGCCTTCGATAATAGTATCGGGCTGGATCATCGGATCCTGCCCTATTGGCTGCTGCTGTTCGGCATCCGCAAACGAACGATTTGAATATTGCCGCTTGCTTTCAACCAGGCCGAGCACGGCCGCGACTTCGACTTCCGATGTGATTCCCGCCAAGACCTTTTCGCGGGCAACATCCTTCATAGGGATCAGGTAGCCCGCATGCATCGCTTTTTGGACAACATCACGTGCCGTAAAGTTCCTGTTTTCAATCCATTCTTTTACATCATCGTTAAAATATAAAAGTTCCGCCATTGCCGTGCGGCCGCGTGTTCCTTTGTTAAAACAATCAGGACAGCCGACGGCTTTGTAAACATCTTTTCCGTATAATTCGGAAGGATGGGGATCGACCACTTTGCACCGCTCACACAGTTTCTTGATAAGCGATTGAGCAAGAATCAAATTTAAGCCGGTCGAAAGATTTTCTCGCGGCAACCCAAGTTGGAACATACGCGAAAGTGTGTCTTCGACATTTGCTGCATGAAATGTCGACAGCACAAGATGGCCGGTGAGCGCAGCATTGATCGCAACGGATGCGTGCTCGCCGGAACGCAATTCGCCTATGCCGATGATATCCGGGTCGGCCCGCAGGCACGAATAAAATGCGTCCCACCAACTAAATGGCGTATTAGGCCGCAGACTCATCTGTGTTCGGTGCAGCGAACGGATCTCGATCGGCTCGCCAATCTCGATGATCTTGTAAATATCCGGGGCTTCAAGTGCGGCGTAGATCGCTTCAAGCGTATTCGTTTTCCCCGAACCGGTCGCTCCGGTAATAATAAGAATTCCCCGCTTTTGTGAGTAAGCGGCTTTAAGGTCGGCAACCTGTTTTGGAAGAAAGCCTACAGCCTCGATATCGCGGATCGGCTTTAACTGCGAACGCAACACGATCGAAGGTGCGTACAGTGTTGGTTGGGACACGAATCTCAATTCCACTTCGGCACTTCGGCCATCGCGAAGGGCTCGCACTTTGACGGTCGAATCGATGTCCTTGAACTTCATCTGCGTCGCGTCTTTGCCCGACAGCTCGGCCATGCCCATCGCGATCTGCTTTATCTTTATGAACGGGATATTATCCCACCGAACGAACATCTCGCTGTCGTACCGGAAGCGAATTCGGCCACATGGTTGACCAGATTCGATATGCATATCCGACGATCCCGATCGGAGAAATTCCATCAATATCAGGCGAATAAACTCTTGGGTGGTAAGCTCCGCTTCATTCCGCTTTATGTTTCGCTCGTATTCTTCGCGATTGGTAAGGTCAATCCATTCTTCCGAGGCGTTGGCAAGATCAGCCTCAGACGTTGCCTGTGCAATGTAAACGTCTTCCTCGGAAAGAGTGTTAACACCTTCGCCCCACTGTTTTGTCTTTTGGCTCTGCTTCTTTTGGAGATGTTCGGCAACGAGCGATTGAGTCTTCGCATTATAGATATGCGAATGCATATACTCGAAGAAAGCCTCGTCCAGCCGTACGAACTTTACATGGAACGGGCTGACCCGAAGAGCGTGCACTACCCCATTGCGATCGTCAGGATCTGAAATATTAACAAGACCTACCTCAAAATGCGGGGCATCGAAACTCCCCATCCAGGCATTCAAGACGATCGCTCGGTAACGGCTCGATGATTCTTTATTAAGATAATTTGAAAACTGTTCAGACCCTTCGACGCTGTACTTCTTTTCCGGCGGCTGTGGCACAAGTGCCGAATCGCGCGAAACCTTGCCGTTTGAAGAATTAGACGTCGAGACATTTTCTTCGTGCGGCAATTCACGGATCTCACCTTGTTCGTTACCTACAAATCGCGGAAAACCTGCTTGATTTAACTTATCCGTGGACATAATACAACCACTGCAAAAACTGAAATAATTAGGGGACGCAATTAACTGACGACTTTTGCGTCCCGCAAAGAAATTCTATGGCCCGGTTACCTGTTTCGGCTCACCTTTGTCACCCCGCAGCTTCATCTCCGGCGTAATTGAAGGCGGCTGAGGAGTAGCACCGGGAACATCCACCGGCCGAATCTCGCCTGGGAACGGAACTATCGTGACGGAGATCGCAAAATATAATCTATTTACTTGCGATTGCTTTACGCGCCGTTTGAAAAGCTCACCGATGATCGGAATATCTCCCAGACCCGGTGTTTTCGACACAGTACGACTGTCGGAATCAAGCGTAAATCCGCCGAGGATCGCGGTCTGATCAGGGTTCAGCATTAAACGCGTCTGGATCGATCGAACCGAGACGGATGGAATCCCCTGACTAATAACTGATGTATCGACTTCATTCGAATCCAACTGAAGTTCTAGATTCACTCCGATCGGGTTGCCGTTGTCGTCGTCGATGACGTGGGGCGTTACGGACAACAGATTTGCCGCCTGTAGGATCTGTAGCGACCCGGGAATTCCACCTGTTGGGTTGATCGCCTGGATCAAAACGGGAACCTGTCGGCCAACCGTTAGGTCGGTAGTTTCACCGTCCAAAACGGTTGCGAACGGCCGCGATTTTATCGAGATCACACCGTCTTGCTGCAACGCGGTCGCCTGTACATTAAAATCAAATGTTCCGACTATTGTAGAAAAGTCAAATAAAGTTCCTGCCGAGCCCAAGGTGTGGCCGAAGATGCCGCCAGTTGTCCTACCTGATTGTTCAGTGATCGTCGTTTGCACTCCAATATCTTTGAGTTTATCTTGATTGGCTGTGTAGATCAGGCCTTTGATGACTACTTGGAACGGTGGACGATCCGCCCTTTTGATGATCTCTTCGATCAGCTCAAGTTCCTCGTCGTTGGCCCTCACCAACAAGATATTTCGGCCTGGAATGACCGTTACGGACCGATTGGTTCGCAATTCTTCAGTTTGCCGGTCTCCGCCCTGGGAACCATTGCCACCTCCGCCGATCGAGCTCTGAGACATTGAACGGATACCAAGGATCTTCTCGATCTCAATTATGAGCTTTTCGAAATTGCCGCAGCTTTGCTGACCGCCGCCAGACGATAATCCGCCGCCACCCAAACCACCGCCGCTGCCGCCGCAATCGCCTTGGCCGCCGCCGCGTGATGAACGTTGCCCCGCAACGTCAACATTTCCGCCGGTCGTTGGTTGTAGATATCTCAACTTTAAAAACGTTGTCTTTACCGCTTCGCCACTTTGCAGTTTTGGTAAAGATTCGTTTTTGATCAGCTGTATTGTGTTCTGACCAAGACAGGTCGCACGCACGCCCGATACGAATAGTTGCGAACGGAGAAGTGTGTTCCATGGAATACTTCCCGACTTAATATTGATCGGCAATTTTCCAAGATCAGGTCCCATCAGAAAGTTAACGCCGAATCGGTTATGGATCTGGTAAAGCAGATCGTCTAAAGTCAGCTCTGCCGTTTGTGCAAACGTGATCGTTGGCCCGACGAATTTGGTATCGCAGTAGCCGCCATCCTGAATATTCAGTTGGAATCGAGCCGGCGACGCGTTCGCGTTTCTTACCGACGCGTCATTGACCGAAACTGGCTTTACATCGGTTAAAGAATTCATAATAACCGAGCCGGGATCGGGTGCTAGGTTGATTGAAAACTTTGAGGGAGCAACTGGCATTACAGCAGCCCTTGCTCGTTTAGCCTCGGCTTCCGAAAACATCGGCGGCATCATCGCGACCGGAGCTGCAACGTTTAGGACTGATGGTTCGCTATCGATTATCGATTTATCCATCGGCACCGACTTCGCTAGCATTGGCGAGAGAGTATCTTTGAACATTTTGCGGGCCATGATCGCCGACGAGAGACTGGCGCTAGTGGTTATGGGCGCGAGCCGTTCAATGGTCCTCGGTTTCGCGAGTGTCGGGGGCGGTAAGATCGGTTGTTCAACTACTTCCGCAATTGAACTGGCGATCACATCACTAAGCGAACTGGACCGACGATAATTCAAATGTTCCTTATTGGAAATGCTCGTCTCCGACGCCAGCGTAATTTTGGCCGTTCGCCTTAGTATTGGTTCGGCCAGAAATCCTGCATTCTCCGCAATTACAGGTTCAGAGCGGCTAAGTATGTCCAGAACTCCAACCGGTCGAGAGCTCAATCCCGTTCCCACATTTTCGCGTGAGAAAGATATTTGATGGACTCGCTCGGGCAGTGTTCTTGCTTGCGTCGGAGTATGAACAAGTTCCGCTTTCCGGACGATCGAATTTGAGATCGTTGTGCCGCTTTCGATCCGTTCATAAAATCGTGTGAGCAAACGTCTTGAATAGACGTCTGATATCGTTGAATTTGAAACGAGCGGCTTAAAGAGATCGTTCTTTTCTGAGAATTTCTCGATTGCAAACGAATGGGCGTCTACAGACGGAGTTTCATCATAAAAGCTGCGCGTGGTCGTAAAAGACAAACTTAGCTCATCGGAAGTCTTTGCCAGGCCTCTTGAGAACGCGTGATTTGACAGGCCGCTGAGTGGCACATCGTTTTCCGGTAAGGAAACAACTTGTTCGCTCAATTGGGAGCTCTTTTCGGCAACCGGCAGTATACCAACCGCGGGCATCAAGAAATCAACCGGTCGAATTTGAGGCTCGGCATCAGCCGCTATCACACTGCGATGTGAAAAGTCATCAATTGCATCTGCCGGCGCGGTAGCAGTCTCAACCAGAAACTGTTCTGGTTCAGATCGCGTCTTGATCGGCTCAGGCAGCGGCGCCGGTTGAGGTACGGGTGCGACCGGAATCGATGCTAAAGACGCGGCAAGGCTCGGAGCCGATGCCGGCGGATTTTTTGCCAGAACTCCGACAGCGATCAACAACGCAATGCACACCAATGAAACATTTCTCATCTTTCTAACTCCTATTGACCGTTTTCCAAAGCGATCTCGGGCTACGTGATCCGGCCAACTATTAAATCGATCAGCCACCAGCCAATGGTGTTGTGGTTCTGCTCCATTGCCGTAGTCGGATCGTTCTCTTATCGTCCCAAAAACTAAACACGACACCTTCCGGCCGAAGTTCGGACAGCCAACCGTCGTTAAATCTTGTACCGACGGGAAAACTAATGGTTCGATCGGCAACTTGTGAATAGAACATCACTTCCTGGACACCATCACCGCCACTCACAACACCAACCGGCATCAGATCTTCAATCGCAAATATCTGTGGATCGATCTGATATACCGAACCAAGTCGTGCCTGTTCGAGCCAATTTGCATAGCGTAATCGTGTTGCTTCTAAGGCTGTTACTTCGGGCGTAGTAGGAGGTGCAGCACCCCCACCGGAGCCGCCGCCGGGGCCGGTTCCGCCGGTAGTGACCCGTCCGCCCGTGCTAGTGTCACCGGTAACTACAGCTTGAGTCCCGCCGGCAAACGTAGTGGTTCGGGCGATATTGCTTATGCCTGCACGGTCGTTAAACGGATCCTTAACATCACCCGAAAACGGCGTATTTCCAAATGACATTACGCGTGCAAGTTCTTCCTGCAGTTTTGGGTCGATCACCACGCCAGAAGGCTGTACGACCGCCGCCGATTCGGCTTCACGGGCCTTTGCGAATGAGGTCAAGGCGTCGTAAGCCCAGAGGCCGACAAAGACGGCGATCAGCGACCCGATGAACAATCCAATGAGTTTCAATGAAAGACGTTCGCCGATCGGAACGCTACGCTGCTGAGCAAGATATGGGTTCATTTCGCCCTCCCGTCAGCAATTTCCTTCGGTTCGGCCGCGTCGGCAAGATCGGTTGGTATCGGCGGCATTTCCGCCGGAGGCGGTGCATGAAATGCAATAAGTGTGAACCCGGCCGAAACATTGTCGGTTAGCGATGCAACAGAATAGTCCCGAACGAGCAAAATGCGCTCCATCCGAGAGACGTCCGTGAAAAATTGAACTACTTTCGGATACGTCCCAGTGACAACGGCTGGTATTTCACGTTCATAAAGCTTTTGTGCCCGCGGCGATTTGATCGATTCCTTCACGGCAGAGAGTCCGGTGAGCGTGACGCCGTTTCGTTGGGCTGCGGCTTCGACCTGGCCAAGCACGTCGGCGATCTCTGTTTCCTGAGGCAAGAGCGGCTGAGCCTGACGATAGAGTTCGACGATCTTTTTGAACTCTGCTCGAAATTGAGGCTCGCCTTCGATCATTTTTTCCGTTCGTGTATTCTCGATCTCCTTTTTCAGAACCGTCTGTTCGTAGGTGTCGTTTGCGACCGACCAGTCGGAAAGAAAATAGCTGTACATCAAGTAGACCAAACCGCCTGACACTACGGCCATAAGCAGAAACGTTACGACAGGGCCATACTTGATCGATTCGGCAAGGATCGAATCACCCGTCGATTGCATTGAATTTGTCTTACTTACTGGTCTCATTTTGCTATTTCCGTCAATCAGATCCGTATATTTAGGCCGCCGGTTTGGCCGGTGGTGTGACCGCCGCAGGAGCCGGAACAGGAGCAGCGGGCGGCTTCTTCGTCGGATCAGGCGGAGCAAATTCCGCAACCGGCAAATAATTTCCGCGCATGTTCCACGAAACTACGCCGGGAGGAGCACCCTGGAGAGTGGAACCGGGTAGAGCAGTCGGTGTAGTCCGACCCGCAACGGTCTGCGGAGTGCCTTCCTGAACCTCATAGGCGAGATTGCTGAACAGACGGGACCCGCTTTCTGTCCCGCCGGCGTACTCCAAAGCCTTCAAAAATGCGGCGACGGCATCTTTATTTCGGGCCAGACCTTTCATCTCGATCGTCCCTGCGGGACCAAGTTTCATTTCAGATACATAAAATGCTGGGTCCGCCGCAAGCGGATAGTTCTCGTTCATCTGATATAACATCCCGATCCCGACCGGCTGTTGTCTTCGCAATGTGCTGACCTGTTTTATGAATTCCTGATACCACGCGAGGTTTGCTTCATACGACCTTCGCCGATCAAGTGCCGGCTTCAATTCGGCAGCCCTTGTATCAGCATTTGATTCACGAAATGCAAGAGTTACCTGTTCGCGGATCAAACTCGCGGTTAGAGCGACCAAGACGGCAAGTGCTATCACCGGCGCAGATAACAGGGCTATCGCCGCTCGGTTTCGCTGTTTGCGAATTGATTGTTCCTGCAACCGACGCCGTTCTACTTCCTCCGAATCGGCAAACGCGAGAAGATCATGAGCCAGATCGACCGGCGGAACGATCTGGGCTCCTGCCGGGACGGAATCACCGAATGAGAATGTTCCGAAGAGCAACCCTGCCGCCACCGCCTCATCGACCGGAACAGCAATGTGAAAATTCTCTATCGCCGACCGTTCCTCATATTTGGCAGCAACCGGTTTGATCGCTTCGGCCAGTCCGGGCTCGCACGCCCAAACGACCTGTGCAAAGCTGGTAAGCTCCATTTGCGTTAGCCGTTCTTGCGTCAACTGAACATAAAGCTGGTCAAACGCTTTATGAACGTATGCGTCGACCTTTTCCGGACTGAGCTCGCCGACCGGCCGAACCGATTCGCTCCGCGAACGTGTTCCGGAAAGCGAATTGGAGAGATCTTTCGGCGCTAGAAATGAATATTCGTTGAAAAGACCGAAACGAGAGCTCCACAAACCCCAGCTAAATCCGCCTTGTCCGATCAGCAGAAAAGCAGTTAGCTCAGTTTCTCTACCCGCTCTTAGGGCAGCTTCACCTTCCGGCGTAGCGGTGAAAAAATACCTTGTAATCGATCGGACCGGCGTTTCGATCGTAAGATCGAGATGTTGGCCAGGACCCAGGTTAGAAACTCGTCGGAATCTTTCTTTAACAGCCTCAACGTGGCCGCGCGGAACTTCGGTCATCGTTACCATGCCATTCGGCAAACGACCGATAGCACAGACTGTGTCGTCAAGAGCAGTTTCGAAAAGCGGATAATTGTCCGTACCGCGGATCATCTGTTGTTCCGCTCCGACGAGCCATTCGGCAAGTTCCTCGTCGCGCATCGCAAGCTGTTCGCCGGTCAGCGCGAGAATCCTGGTACGTTCAGAGTATTCCGTTACGGTTGAGGAGTAGACCGTTTTGCTTGAAAGATTTGGCAAACCCAGTTGTCCTGTGCGGCGAAGGTTAAGGGCCTCGCCGAGGTTTACATCGGACGGGTATCTAACAATGTCAAGACTATAGCCGCCGCGAACGCCGCTCAGTTGCGGTGATGCCGACGCGATGGAATCCGAACTCCAAACAACCGAAAGTTGATCGGACGATGCGGATCGCTCGGCAAGAATACGGTCGAAATCGCTGACGAATCCTGAGGCTCTGGATCTGCGTGCTCCGAAACTATTCTTCATATGATTCCTGCGCGTCCGCGACTATCTAACCTGTCGATCAAGGGCCGGCCTTGCAAAAGCGGAGGTAGTGCCAGCGCCGCCGTTGAGATCATTTCCCCGACGTCCCGCCAGCAGGTCTTCAAGTTCACCTTGGTTCGACGAGATCGCCATCGCCATTTCCCTTGTGATCGAACGCTTTCGATAAAGCTCGGCAAGCGATTGGTTCAGCGTCTGCATCCCATATTTGTCCGAACCTGTTTGCATCATCGAATAGACCTGATGGATCTTGTCTTCGCGGATCAGGTTGCGTACCGCCGAATTTGGAATTAGGATCTCCATCGCCATCACGCGGCCATTACCAGTTGTATTCGGGAGCAAAGCCTGACACATAATGCCTTCGAGTACATTTGAAAGCTGTGTTCTGATATTTGCTTGTTGGTTGGCCGGGAAAACGTCGATGATTCGTGTGATAGACGAAGCGGCCGTGTTCGTGTGCAATGTTGCAAACGTCAAATGTCCTGTCTCCGCAACGCGAAGAGCCATTTCGATAGTTTCCAGATCACGCATTTCGCCGACCAGGACAACGTCAGGGTCTTGCCGAAGGCCAGTCCGAAGTGCATCGGCAAAGCTCGAGGTGTCTATGCCGAGTTCGCGTTGACTAACTACACAGTTCTTGTGTGTATGAAGATATTCGATCGGGTCTTCGATCGTTAGAATATGCTGATGCCGGGTCACGTTTATCCGATCGATCATCGTTGCGAGTGTAGTCGTTTTGCCGGAACCCGTCGGCCCCGTGACCAAGACTAGTCCGCGTGGTTTTCGACACAATTCGCTTACAACGTGCGGTAATCCGAGTTCTTCAAATGAACGAATCTCGAATGGGATCGCTCGAAACACACCGCCGATCGTCTCTTTCTGATTGAAAATATTGACGCGGAACCTCGACAGGCCCTCGATACCGATCGAGAAATCAAGTTCGTTTAGCTCGCGAAACTGTGCGCTCTGTCGATCGTTTAGAAATGACGTGGCAAGAGCCTCACAATCTGCGGCCGTGAGTACGGAATAATTTTCGAGTGGCTCAAGAAGGCCGTGGATGCGAACTTGCGGACGGCTATCGACTCGAAGATGAAGGTCTGAAGCACTCAGCTCGATCATCTTGCGCAACAATTCGGAAAGCATCGCTTTTGCCTGTTCGGTACTACGCATATTGATCCAAAAACCAGATCGAATGAAACGCAAATATTTGTCCCTCTAAGTCTCTATGACCAAAAAGGTCGCAATGTTACAACCATTTTCAAACGAACCAGTGAGAAGACAAGATACCGCCTTGTTCGATTTTCTGCCTGCCAAACGCTCACCCCCAAAGGGAGCGCGGGAACCGGCAGAACAAAAATTTTCCGAAACGAGATTAGGGTGCTCTGCTTTTAAGTCCTACTAGTGTGCAGGATTTAGTTTTTTTCTGTCAACATATTTTTTGCTGGCTTAGTGTTCACTCTTGGTCATTACCACAATATGTTGCGTTCTGATATAAATTCTGTAAAAAGAAATCGGGAATAGTTGTCCATTAGCCGTTTAGGCGCGAACTGGGTAAACGCTTCT
>JBBSKW010000011.1:0-38698 GCA_038256005.1 Pyrinomonadales bacterium | reverse complement strand
GTTACACCGCCCAGCGTAAAGACGAGGTCAAGAGCGTCCCGATTCGTGTTTGGAAGTTCTTCGACCGACCGTTGTTCGATGGTGCCGCCAACAATGGTTCGCGTCGTATCCACTGCCGGAGCGTCGTTATCGTCCACAGTTACAACTTCTGCGGAAATGCCGCCAACGTCTAGGTTCAGATCCAGCTGTAGATTCTGTCCGGAAATGGTGACGAGGTCGACTCGTTCTTTTCCTCCAAAACCGGTCGCCTCGGCCTTTATCCTGTAAGTACCTGGTGGCAGTTCGATAAATCGATATCGGCCTTCGTCATTGGTCGTAACAGTTCGCACCACGCCGCTGTCGATAAACGTCGCCGTCACAGTAGCACCGACAATGGCTTGTTTATTTTGATCGAGGATACGCCCGAAGATCGTTACGTCGTCAAGATCCTGAGACGTGACGGAAAAAAGACTCGCGGATAAAAACACAAGCATCGTAGAAAGCACGATACGGTATGAGGAAAAATTCATTCGGCAACTCCTGAAAAATTTTGAGATGGGATTATCAACGGACATTCTATCCGAATCAGCAAGAATTTTGAACTCAGAAAGCGTTAAGTCGGTGAAATCTATTCGTCGGTGAAAGAGATTTCTGGGCACGAAGTTCTCCGTACGCGAGAGATGGGCACAAGGGCATCGACGGGGTCGCTTTCACCGGGATTTCGTGAAAATTCGGTCGCGTGCGTTCGAAGATACTCGAAGAATCGTTCGAACTCTCGCTGCATGGAAGCCATCTTCTCACGCATGTTGAGGATTATCTCAACGCCCGCAAGATTTACGCCGAGGTCTCGGGTCAGTGAAAGAATTACCTCGAGCCGCTCAAGATCGCTATCTTCGTAAACTCGCGTATTCCCGTCGGAGCGCGAAGGTTTTAGTAAGCCCTCTCGTTCATACATTCTTAGCGTCTGCGGATGGATCTCAAACATCTCCGCAACGGCGCTGATTGTATATGTTCGAATTCGCTTCTTCATTCTAGCCCCATTGCCAAACGCGGATTCTCAGGGTTCTGCTTCTCTAACTGACGAAACAGCTCTTTTGTCTCTTCAGAGATAACCCGCGGAAGGGTAATCTTTACCTCGATGAACTGGTCACCTCTGAGTTTGGGATTCCGTAAACTCGGAAACCCTCGCTCCCGTAAACGAAATTTCTGTCCGCTTTCCGTCCCAGGCGAAATTTTGAGTTGGGCCTTTCCTTCAACAGTTGGCACCTCGATCTTTGCGCCCAACGCCGCCTCCGATACAGAGATCGGAACCGTCACGTAAACGTTGTCACCTTTTCGCGTCAAGAATGCATGTTTACCGACATTGGTAAGTATAAAAAGGTCGCCCGGTTCGGCTCCCAACCGTCCGCCATGTCCCTTTTTCGGAATACGTACACGCGAACCCATGTCTACACCGGCCGGTATTCGGATCTTTACTTGTACGGTCTTCGGCGTTGTTCCCTTTCCGTTACACAATGAACAAGGCGAACGTCGGCGGCCGGTTCCGCCGCAGTCGGCACAGTCCTGTGAGAATTGAAGCCGTCCGCCCATTTTCAAAACCTGCCCAGAACCTTTGCAGGTAGAACACGTCACGACCGGGCCGCCCGTGTCGCCTGCCCCATTGCACCGCGAACACTGCTCACTTCGATTGACGGTGATGTTTGTGGTGAGGCCCGTGAAAGCTTCTTCAAAACTTAGCGCCAACGGAATCTCTATATCGCGACCTTTCTTCGGCATCACACGCGGCGGTTCCGGATTCACATTCGGTCCTCCGCCGCTTCCGCCAAAAAGGTCTGAGAAAATATCGCGGAAGCTAGAGTTACCGCTGCCCGATGTCGGTCCGGTCGAAAAATCAAATCCTGAAAAATCAAAACCGGGAGATCCCGCACCGCCAGCAGATCCCGCCGAGAAGGGTGAATCGGCGTCAAGATTGTCGTTGTAGTAACCAAAACGGTCAAAAACCTTACGCTTCTTCTCATCGGAAAGAACGTCGTAGGCTTCCTGAACCTCTTTGAATTTATCTTCGGCGGCTTTGTCGTTCGGGTTGACGTCAGGGTGAAATTTACGAGCCAACCGGCGATACGATTTTTTGATCTCGTCGGCTTTAGCGTCTTTCTTTACGCCGAGGATTTGGTAGTAATCTTTCTTCGCCACTTGATTTAAAAAATGGGGTGCTTGACGATCCAACCACCCCAGTCTAGCAAGTCTAATGTAAGTCACCTGAGATTGCAGGTGACAAGCTTACTTTAGTCCTTCTTTTCGTCTTGTACGTCAACGTATTCCGCATCGATGACATCGTCATCTGACGCCTGCGACGTATCGCCGCCACCTTCCGCACCAGCACTTGCCGACGACGCTTGTTCAGCCTGCTCGGCGTCACCGGTTTGTCCGGTGCCTGCCTGGCTGTAAAGCACCTCAGCAAGCTTATGCGACGCTGTTTGAAGTCGTTCGAACGCACTGTTCATCGCATCAGCATCTGAGCCGCCCAATGCGGTTTTCGAGTCTGCGATGGCCGTTTCGATCTCGCCGGAAGCATCTGCATCAAGTTTTTCCTTGTGCTCTGAGAAACTCTTCTCGACGCTGTAAACCAAACCGTCTAAACGGTTTCGGGCTTCGATCTCAGCCTTCTTTTTCTCGTCGTCTCCGGCATGAGACTCAGCATCCTTCATCATTTTGTCGATCTCCTCTTTGGAGAGGCCGGACGATGACGTGATAGTGATCTTCTGCTCTCGGCCCGTGCCTACGTCTTTTGCAGAGACGTTTACGATTCCGTTTGCGTCAATATCAAAAGTGACTTCGACCTGCGGAACACCACGCGGTGCAGGCGGAATGCCCACAAGGTGAAACTTGCCAAGCGTCTTATTGTCCGATGCCATTGGGCGTTCGCCCTGCAGGACGTGAACCTCTACCGATGTCTGGTTGTCAGACGCGGTTGAGAAGACCTCGCTCTTACGGGTCGGGATCGTCGTATTACGAGTGATCATCTGCGTGGTCACACCGCCGAGCGTTTCGATCCCGAGACTCAAAGGCGTTACATCTAACAGCAAAATATCGGTCTTTTCGCCGCCGAGAACTCCGGCCTGAACTGCAGCACCAAGAGCAACTACCTCATCGGGGTTAACCGATTTGTTCGGCTCTTTTCCGAAGAACGCCTTGACCATCTCCTGGACCTTTGGAATACGCGTCGAACCGCCGACCAGCACGATCTCTTGAATATCCTTCGCTTCGAGGCCCGCGTCCTTGATCGCCTGTTCGACCGGAGGCATAAGCCGGTTCAAGATCGGCTCAACAAGCTGCTCGAATTTCGAGCGCGTGAGCTTCATTACAAGATGCTTCGGCCCGGATGCATCCGCCGTGATGAACGGCAGGTTGATCTCCGTTTCCATCGCCGATGAAAGTTCGACCTTCGCTTTTTCCGCCGATTCCTTGAGACGCTGAAGCGCCATTTTGTCGGCGGTCAGATCGATGCCCTGATCTTTCTTAAACTCGTCAATGATCCATGTAATAAGGACCTCATCGACATCGTCGCCGCCGAGATGGGTATCGCCATTCGTCGATTTTACTTCGACGACGCCTTCGCCGACCTCAAGCACCGAGATATCAAATGTACCGCCGCCGAAGTCGAAAACTGCGATAGTTTCGTCCTTTTTCTTGTCCAATCCGTACGCCAGAGCGGCCGCTGTCGGCTCGTTAACGATACGAAGAACCTCGAGGCCCGCGATCTTTCCGGCGTCTTTGGTCGCCTGCCGCTGAGCGTCGTTAAAATACGCAGGCACAGTAATTACAGCCTTTTCGACCTTCGCCCCAAGATAATCTTCAGCCGATTGCTTCAGCTTTTGGAGAACCATAGCGGCGATCTCCGGCGGGCTGTACTGCTTGCCGTCGGCATTGATCCGAACGTCGCCATTGCCTGCTTTTTCGACCTTATAAGGAACCTGTTTGATCTCGCCCGACACTTCTTCGTGGCGGCGACCCATAAAACGCTTGATCGAATAAAGCGTATTTTCAGGGTTTGTCACTGCCTGACGCTTGGCGACCTGGCCGACCAGACGATTCCCGTCCTTTGTAAATGCTACGACCGAAGGAGTTGTACGTCCGCCCTCGGAATTCGTGATAACGACGGGTTCGCCGCCTTCCATGACCGCGACGACCGAGTTCGTCGTTCCAAGATCGATACCAATAATTTTGCTCATTCTATGAATCTCCGCTTTTCAAAATTGCTCTATCAACAATAAAATCCTGTCAACCTTACTTGAGCCTTTTCAGAATATAATACTTGAGTGTGTTCCTGTCAAGTTTAAAACGGAAAGACAGGCTCGGCCCGAAATGGCAATTGTAATAACTAGATAACATTGCGGATATTGAGTCTGCTCTATCTTGCCGACACGGAAAGCTGGAGCGGATCCGCCAACAAGAAGGCGGAGCCGCGACGAGACTCGAAGCGCCTCCGCGAACTTTGAAAAACCATTTGTTACACAATCAGAGATCTAGCAGCCAGGGTGGCCGCAGTCACATTTTATCTCGGTAATATCCTGATCGCTGACGTCTTTGCAGTGGTCGCTGCAGTAATCCGATTCGCCGACGTGAGTACACGTGCAAAGCTCGTGTGCGCATTTTCGTTCGTTTTCCATACGTATTACTCCTAACGAAAATTAATGACGCAAGCGGTGTACCGACAGTCCAATGGTCAGATTTGAAGTTGAACTGTTTGTTTCTACTGAAGGTATGAACTCGGGTTGAACAGCTATTGTTTACCGCTCGCTTCTTCCTCTTTCATAAGGCTCGCGACTTGGAAGATGTAATGGACGCCGGAGACGACTGCCATGAGAACGACGATGAAATAGACGGTGGGAAGGTAGAAAGAGTAGCCGGTGACCGAGGCGATCAGGATCAGCGTGACCGCGACGACCTGAACAAATGTGCTGAGTTTGCCAAGCCAAGAGGGCTTAAAACCTTTGAAGCCGGTCATTACGTTTATCGCACCGGCGACCGTTAAGATTAGCACGTCGCGGCCGATAACCGCGGCCGTGACCCAAAACGGTATCGGCAGATGGCGAACGGGTTCCATCACGTGCGGCAGCGAAAGAACGATGAACGCCGTGGTCATCAAAAGCTTATCGGCGATCGGGTCAATGATGGTGCCGAGTTCCGATTCCTGCTTAAAACGCCTTGCAAGATAGCCGTCAACTCCGTCAGACACGCCCGCGATCACAAACACGATCAACGCCCAGTTGCTATTGCCGTAGAACAATAGGCTGGCGAAGACCGGGATCAACGCCATTCTCAGAAAGGTCAAAAGATTTGGGATTGTCGCGATCGGTGAGGACATTCTTGCGGTTAGGTCGCGTTCTCGCACCGGAGTTCGAGCATGGAAATTTCTGGCGGACATTGATAGCGGACCGGCAGAACCACCGTTCCGATGCCGCGGGTGATGTAAATGTTTGAGCCCTTTCGAGTATGCAAGCCGGCGACACGGCGACGGCGGATCATACGGCGGTTCGAATCGCGAACACGCACCTGGCCGCCGTGTGTATGTCCGCTCAATGTAAGATCGACACCGACACGGATCACTTGGCGGAATATGATCGGGTTATGAGCAAGCAAGATCTTCATCTCGTCGGGAAACGAACCCTTTAAGGCCGCGGCAAGATCGGTTTTCCCAACCATGTGATCGTCAACACCGCCCAGCCAAAATGAGGCGTCGCGCACATCTACGCGTTGGCCCTGATTGATAAGCACGTTTATGCCGTTCGCCATTAGTTCGCTCGCGACCATTTCCGGATCGGTCCAATGATCATGATTGCCAAGACACGCATGAACTCCGCACTCAGCCGCAAGTTCGCCGAGCACTTTCGCCACCGGTTTGATGTATTCCGCGTCATGCGACACGAAATCGCCGGTAAGCGCGATCATGTCCGGCCGCAGGCGGTTGACGATCTTAACGGTCCGCTCGATGTGTGCCAGCCCGGTCAGAGGACTGTGGTGGATGTCAGAGAGATGGATGATCTTGAAACCGTCAAGCTTCTTGGGCAGCCGTGCGATGTTGACGGTAATGCGTTCGAGCGAAAGACTATTCGCTTCGTCGATAGCGTATTTCGCCACTTTTGAAAAATTGGCGACTAGCTCGCGGATCGGGCGCTCCGCCGCGAGCGCAGTGTTAATGCGATCGGACAGTTTGACCCCTTTTCGTGCGATATTTCTCATCGTTGAATGAGCAAGTATAGTTCCGGCGACTACGAAGAAGCAACCACTTTCAAGAACTTTCGTTTGCCGACCTGAAAGACCAGGGCTTCGTTCCCGACAGCCACTTCCGCGTTCGGATTGGATGCTTTTTCACTATTGATCCGTACGCCGCCTTGTTGGACCAGCCGTCTGGCTTCCCCTTTCGACTCCGTAAGACCCGCTTCGACAAGCAGCTCCGCAAGCTTGTAAGTGCCAGCATTCAACGCCTTTTCCTCAATATCGTCAGGCACTTCTTTCTGTACGAATCGACGCACAAAATCTTCTTCGGCCGCGTCTGCGTCGGCCTGAGAATGAAAGTCCTTAATGATTAGCTTCGCGAGCGAAACCTTTAGATCTCGAGGATTTCGGCCGTCTGAGATTTCAGATCTCAAATTTGAAATTTCACTGGGGCTCAGGTCGGTCAGCAGTTCGTAGTAACGCCACATCAGGTCGTCGCTGATCGACATAACCTTGCCAAACATCTCGCCGGCAGGCTCGTCGATTCCGATGTAGTTGTTAAGCGACTTAGACATTTTGTTTACGCCGTCGAGTCCCTCAAGCAACGGCGTTGTCATTACGATCTGCGGTTCTTGGCCGTATTCACGCTGCAGGTCGCGGCCCACCATCAGGTTAAATTTCTGATCGGTCCCGCCGAGTTCGACATCTGCTTCGAGAGCGACTGAATCGTAACCCTGTGTCAGCGGATAGAGCAATTCGTGAAGCGAGATCGGCGTGTGCTCGTTCAACCGCTTTTCAAAATCGTCGCGTTCGAGAATCTGTTTGACGGTGACGCGTGCGCAAAGCTTTACGAAATCGGCGGCGGTGAATTTGTCCATCCATTCGCCGTTAAAACGCAGTTCAGTTTTCTCAGGGTCGAGAAGTTTGAACATTTGGCGTTTGTAGGTTTCTGCGTTCGCATTTACTTCCTCACGCGAAAGCGGCGGCCGCGTCACATTCTTGCCCGAAGGATCCCCGATCATCCCCGTAAAATCGCCAATGAGAAAGATAACCGTATGCCCGAGATCCTGAAACGCCTTCAGCTTTCGGATCACGACCGTATGCCCGACATGAATGTCTGGCGCCGTCGGATCAAGCCCGAGCTTCACCCGCAAAGGCTTTCCGGTCTTCGCCGAACGCTTAAGCTTTTTGCGAAGATCATCCTCACGGATCACATCGACCGTGCCTTTCTTTAGAAATTCAATCTGTTCGTCAATCGTCATATAAAAGCCGCAATTATAGCTCACGATACATAATGTAGGCATCCGTCGCGCCGTTTTGTTTGTGGCGGAAGGCCTTTGGGATCGTTCCGATTATTTCCATTCCAATGCTTTGTTATAGAAGTACGGCGGCGGTGTTTGACGAAACGACGAAGTTGAACTGCAACGCGGTAACCCAAGACGTCGGGCTTCATCGAGCGAATACTCGCCCATTTGCCTTCCGATGCCTTTGCCGTGTGCCGACGGCAAGACCATGTAAGCCGCATTTCCAATGTGATTGCCCAAACCGGGCTGATTTGCCCTGAGCCAAAATATGCCCAGCACTTCGCCGCTTTCGTCTTCGGCCGCATAGCAATCTCGTCCGTCCGCGAACCACCAATTAACCATTTGTTCCCGCGGAGTTCCGGGTGCGAATGTGTATGTATCGCCCGCTTCGATCACGGGTTCAATGATCGCCCAAACTGTGTCCGCGTCCGTTTCTTTATGTGAACTTCTTATCTCGATCATATTTCCGTTCCGCAAAACCAAAGCGTAAAGGTAGAATCGTAACGACAATTTTATCTGATAATAAAGCGGATCGAAACAATATGAGTGAACAAATGAAAGAGTTGGGGTTGGCGTTTATCGGCTGCGGCGTTATGGGCGAATCGATGATCGCCGGAATGCTGCAGAAGGGCGTTGTCGATGCGAAGAATGTTTCCGCAAGCCATCCTCGCGAATCTCGGCGTGAAGAGTTGAACGAACGGCACGGCATTTCGGTATTTGCCGACAATGCGGAAGCCGCGAGATCGGTGGCGGGTCACGATAATTCCGTGGTCGTTCTGTGCGTAAAACCGCAACGTTTGGCGAAGGTGCTTGCCGATCTCGAAGGCGTTCTGCATCTCAACGATCTCGTGATCTCCATCATCGCCGGTGCCCGTATCCAAACGCTAGCTGAAGAACTGAGCACGGCAAAGGTCGTCCGTGCAATGCCGAACACGCCTTCGCAGATCGGTGCCGGAATTACGGCGTGGACGTGTACCGAAGCTGTCGGCGAGGATGACCGTCACCACGTACGCAAAATTCTTTCAGCGCTCGGGAAAGAGCTTTTTGTTGAAACCGAGAACATGATCGACATGGCGACATCGCTTTCGGCCACCGGCCCAACGTACATCTTTATGGTGATGGAAGCTTTGACCGACGCCGGCGTTCACCTTGGATTCTCTCGCGACATGGCGAAAGAGCTTGTGCAGGAAACTATGCTCGGTTCAGTCAAGTTCGCGATTGAGTCAAACAAGCATCCGGCAGAACTTCGCAACATGGTCACATCGCCGGGCGGAACCTCGGCCGAAGCGATCTACCAAATGGAAAAAGGAACGCTGCGGACCGTTCTTTCGAAAGCGGTGTACGCAGCGTTTAAACGAGCCGTCGATCTCGGCAAGAAATATTAATTACCTAAGTACTTATCGAACCAATCCAGATTGCTTTGCATAACGGCGATCTGCAAACGCGGTTCTTGTATCCCGTGTGGCTGCCGCGGCAAGACGATCATTCGGGTCGGAACACCGCGCCGCTTTAGTGCATTGAAAAGCTCATAGCCTTGCGAGATCGGCACACGAATATCATTTTCGCCGTGTTGGATTAGCGTCGGGGTTTTTGCGTTCTTGATATTGAACATCGCGGAATGTTTCGCGTAGATCGCCGGGTTGTCCCAGAACTCATTCTCAAAGTAATCCGGTATGAACGAAGGAATATCAGCGGTTCCGTTAAAGCTCATCAAATTCGTGACTGGTGCTCCCGCCGAGGCGGCCTTGAAGCGGTCGGTTTTCGTTACGATCATCGACGTCATATAGCCGCCGTAGCTCCAACCCATTACGCCAAGTCGGTTTACATCGGCGACACCCATTGCGACAACATGATCGACACCGGTCATTAAGTCTTCATAGTCGCCAAAACCCCAATCTTTGATATTCGCCTGGCGAAATGCCGTTCCATAACCAGATGAGCCTCTGGGATTTGGTCTAAGTATCGCGTAGCCTTTGTCCATAAAACTAGCCAGCGGATACGAGCCTCGGCTTCCGACATACGTTTGCTGAAAAACACCGGTCGGCCCGCCGTGAATATTTAGGATAAGCGGAACCTTGGTTCCCCGAACGTAGCCGTTCGGATAATGGAGCAATCCTTCGATCTCGCGGCCATCTTTACTTTTCCATTTGATTACTTCGGTCTTTCCGGTCGCGAGTTTTGAAATGCTGACATTTGCTTTCGATATCTGAACAAGACCAGGCGTACCGGCTCGCCCCACATAGACTTCGGGCGGCGAATCTGAATTCTGTGCGACGATCGCGTACATTCCGTCGGCGGCCGAGAAAGGCGCGGTAACGACCCCTTCGTAAACATCGAGCTCAGTAATAGGCGCACCCGAAATATCTAAGCCGTAAAGAGCTGTTCGCGTTCCCTTTGCCTCTGTGAACAATAGTCCACGGCTATCCGGATTCCAGGAAATGATATTCGGCTGGCCATCTTGCGAAAGTTGCATCACCTGCGGAGCACCACCCGCCGCCGGATAAATATGTATCCGATTGCTTTGTGCCCATCGGGTTGGAACTGCGCTGGCGACGACCGCGATCAACGCTCCATCCGGAGAATATCGCGGGCTTTGTTCCGAGCCTGCGGTCGAAGCAAACGGGGTAACGTTGCCGGTGCTCAGTTCGACAACAAATATATCTGAACTTGGCCAATGGTCCACGAGCGGCGAAATGACATGCGCAAATGCTATTCGGCGACCATCCGGCGACCAATCGAAACTCGTTACGTGCCGGTCCATCTGCGTTAGTCTTTTCGCCTCACGCTTGCCGTTTGCGTCTTTATCAAACGGAGCGAGATAAAGCCGTGCGGCTTTAACATTCTCTTCGACCCAACGAAAATCGTTACGGCCTTTGTCGTTCTTTTCCTCGTCCTCGGTTTTCGCATCG
The DNA here is from genome assembly GCA_038256005.1 of Pyrinomonadales bacterium. Classification (GTDB taxonomy): domain Bacteria; phylum Acidobacteriota; class Blastocatellia; order Pyrinomonadales; family Pyrinomonadaceae; genus OLB17. The sequence continues at coordinate 28,287 of JBBSKW010000011.1, read as the reverse complement.
GTCATCGTAAAAGCAAACGACCGTCCATCTGGTGACCATTCGAAATTTGAAACAGCTCCCTTGCCATCAGTTATTTGTTCGGCCTCGCCTCCTCTGGCATTTAAAGCAAAAATCTGGTTTCGGTTGTCTTTTCGGTTTGACGTGAATGCAATGTATTTCCCGTCCGGCGACCACTTTGGGTTTGCGGAGTTTTTCTCGCCGAATGTAATTTGTCGATCGTTAGTCCCATCGGTATTCGCCATCCACACCTGAGTTACAAACTCGCTTTTGTCGGCTGTCATGATTGCTTGATTCACCGTGTAAACGATGCGAGCCTTGTCCGGCGAAATCATCGGCGACCCAGGAACTTTAAGTTTTACCTGCATTTCAGGCGACCAGGTCTGGGCAAACGCGGCGGACGAAATCAGAAGCAACATCGACAAAACAGCAAAACGGAATGCTTTCATTTTTGGTATCTCCTCATGGCGTTGGAATGCGAGCATTCTGCACGAAATCGGCAGAAACGGCAATCACACATCGTTCCTGCGAAGCATAAACTTCCAGACCATTCGTTTAAGGGTTTCGTCGTAAACGAACTGGCCGTCTCTTACGCACCATTCGCCGAGATATTCCCAGTGATTTACGCCGAGTTTATTGAACAGTGGGACAGAGTGGCCCGTGGTAATTGAGTCAAGCAGTGCGCGGTTTGCAGCGTCGAGCTTTTGATCACCGCGTCGGCCTGAACCGGTGTAGTGAATAATGTCCGTCGAATCGCCATGAAAGTCCGGATAGCAAGGATTGATCTTTCCAAAATCAGTCAACAGCGAGACTAGACGGCCGTTCTTCTGATAGATACCATTCCGCGAACGATGTATTTTTAAGACTTCCGACCATTCCATGATCATAGGTCTGCTTCTTTCTTCGTCATCGAAAACGTTCCGCCCTCTGCCATTCCATATGATGACCTTCCCTTTTCGTCAAATGAAACGGGAGGGAGATCCCGTCCACCCGCGATGCCGATATCGACACGGTAAAACCACACATCCTTGCCTTCGATCGTTTTCTTGAGATCCGCTTCATCAAGCATTTCGACGACGCCTTCTTTCGTTAGCCCACTTGGTTGGCGCTGTTTCGCCAGATCGATCACCATCCGCCCACGGTCTATCTTATCTCCGGCAAGCCACTCTTTCGAATCGAAGGGCTTAGTTGTGTAATCACGCCAAGGCTTCTTTATCCCCATGCATCCGGCACTTGTGATCGAAATAAGGGCTATCACGATCAAAAAATTGGAACTATGTCGCGGCGACGCTTTATTTATTCGGCTTGCCATCTTGTTTCGCTTCCTTGCTGGAAAATTGCTGACTTGATCGCGAAGAACTTCTCATTCGGCTCGGAACCGCTATAGCCCACTTCTTTCTTGCCGCCACCAACCTCTACCTCGATAAAACTCGGAGGAGCATCCAACCGACCGTCGAATTCCCATCCTTCTTTCATCGAGAAGAATTCGTTCGTTTTAAGGCTCTGCGAAAGTTCCGCCAGATCTTCCGGACTTTCTTTTCCGTTAAACTTTGCCCGTAGCTGTCCGCCTTCGAGTCGAAACGATCCGGGGAATTGCCGGTATAGATCGTCACAGATTAACTTGGCATCCATCTTCGGTTTCTGCTCACGACCTAGATCATCGAAATTACACTCGATCGATGCCGCTCCGTCGCGACGGAACTCTATCCTGAATGATTGCCCCAAGAGGCCGGTCTGTCCGCGGAGTGCGATCATATTAATTTCCGGATCACTCAGCCGAGTGAAACAAGAACTTACGCAGGCGGCCGCGATCAGGATCAGAATCAGTCCTACTTTCTTTCGAACCATGTAAGTTGACCGCAGATGTTACCATTTTTTGCCTGACGAAAGCGCGAAAAAGATCCCGTTCCTTTACGAATTGGAACGGGATCAAATTGGACAGATAATTCTAAGTTTACTGCTTAATTATTTTTAGCCTGAACAGGCGCGTCGCCATTTAGCCCAAACTGATGCGCCGAGAATACGCCGTTCGAACTGTTCATCCGATACCATACGCCGCTTGAAGGACGAAATACATTTAGGTCTGCTTTTCCGTCGCCGTCAAAATCAGCAGGTGCCGGGATGTCGCCGGTCGAACCGAATGCCCAACCGCGATGCACGCCGTCGCTGCTGCGAAGCCAGTACCAAACGCCGGTCGAGGGCCGCCAAACCGCGATATCCGACTTTCCATCGCCATCAAGATCCGCCGCAAGAGGAATGTCTTCGGCCAAGCCGTAATTAAAGGCCATATATGTTCCATCACTGCTGTTGAGCCGATACCAAGTACCGTCTAACGGACGAAAGACATTGACATCAGCCTTGCCGTCGCCATCGTAGTCCGCCGCGACAGGCTTATCGCCGATCATGCCGAACTGCGTCGCTGTGACGCTTCCGTTGCTGCTATTTATCCGATACCATGTACCTGTCAATGGGCGAAAAACGGAAAGGTCCGCTTTGTTATCGCCGTCAAAATCGGCCGGCGTCGGTATGTCCCCTGGCAGACCGAATGAAGCTACATCGACGGTATTCGTTGCGCTCTTTACGCGCCACCATGCGCCGTTTCGGTATATGGTTGGATCGACCTTTCCGTCGCCGTCGAAATCGGCTGAAACTATTCGATCGCCGGCGGATCCGAACTGAAATGTCGAAGAACCGCCGCTGCTCAGGTTAAGGTACCAAACGCCGTTCGACGGGCGGAAAACCCCGATGTCGGCGCGCCCATCGCCGTCAAAATCATGAGCCGTGCGTGCGGTCGAAATTATCTCAAGGCAACTTCCCGACCCGGCTAAAAACCCTCCGATCTCGCCGCGTGAAAAACCGCAGAAAGTGAGCGGCGTAGAACCGCTTAGCTGTGCGTTCATCAACGTATTGGTACAGCCCTGTGCTGCCTCCGCGTGATCGGCGCCAAGATTATGCCCTAGCTCGTGGGCGGTGACGAGATATTTACCCGGCGCCCAGCCGACGTATCCTGTAAGGCCGTACGCAAATGCCGGACTGTTGCAAACCGCGCTTAAGAACGCCAAACCTTGCGACTGTGCAAACGACTTGCCGGTGAATAAATGAGCGACGTTGCGCTGGACGTTGCCGTAGTTAGCGTTCCAATGAGTGCGAAAACTCTGGAGAAGCTGGTCCGTAGTCGAACTTGTAAACGGATCAGTGCTGTTCCAAGTGTGCTGGAAGGTGACCCTGAATCTAAGGCGAACCTCCTCGGAAAATGTTCCTTCGGCCATGTTTAGGATCGACAAGATCTCGTTGTTTGTCTGGGCGGCACCGCCGTGACGCGACACGAATTGTGAATCCGCCTCGGTCGCGATATCGAGCCTTCGGTAGTAGGTCTGCACGCCCGAAGCGTTTTCCGACACGGCCATGTCCCGTCCGGTCTCGATCTTTGCGGGCATTTCGGCACTGCACCAGAAGTCCTCACGATGACGAACATCTTCGCCACGATAAATTATAAGCTCCCCGGATTCTGCTTGGGCGGAATAGCGCGATGCCGGCTCGATAAAGAACCGGTCACTGCCCGAATCATAAAAGCCTTCGATCCGGCCGCCGTCGATCGTAAGCCGAACTTCTGAGTTTGGATCTCCTTTTACTAAGCCCTTAAAAGTTGTGACTGCAGCCCGCTCCAGTTCGCTCGTGCCGGTGTTGCCGGTGTCCTCGGCCCGATAAAATGGTGCCCTGAGATCGTGCGGAGACACGGTCAAAGTGACCGAACCTGCGGATGTCATGAACGCTATTTCGGAAATTTCACCCTCGATGGAATCAGTTGCATTAAGTTTGACAACATCAAAGCGAGCGAAGTGATCTTCGTATTTTCCTACAGTGGGAATGCGTTGTGAATAGGTCGCAACGGCTAGAAATGTGAGAATTAGAGACAGCGCGGTCTTCTTTGCGACAAAAGAAGCAGCTTTCATTGTTTGTTTACCTCTTGAACGGGTTAAAATTCTTTCTGAAATGAGACCGTGGGTTGGTCAGGCCTTGGGGGCATGTTTAAAGTATATGTAAAACATTGTTCGTTTTCCAGCAAGCTGAACGCCCGATCGTTCAAACTGACCGAATACCGCAGGCCAATTCAACTAACGATTGAAGTTACTGATAAAAAAAGTTTGGAAAATAATTCCGTCGGGCGTCCGGCGTCGTCTCGTCCGTGCCTGGCAGAATGAATTTACCGTTTCGGCAGCCGGAATTATCACGAATGAACGCCGAGAGGTTTTGATCCTCAACCATGTGCTTCGACCGTATTCCGGTTGGGGATTGCCGGGCGGTTTTATCGATCATGGCGAAAGCCCCGAGAATGCGATCCGCCGTGAATTGAAAGAAGAAACGGGTATCGATCTCGCTTATCTAAAGCTCTTTCGTGTTCGAATTGTGGGCAAACACGTTGAGATTCTTTTTACGGCAGTTGCCGTGGGCGAAGCAAAAGTAATGAGCCGAGAAATAATCGAGCTTGGATGGTTCGGTATTGATAACTTTCCGCACGGCCTCAGCCGCTCACAGGCGAACACGATCAAGGAAGTTCTGATCAAGGAAAGTTGAAATGCGCCGGTTTGGTTATTAAGATAGGTTTTCTTATTCGCAAGGTTGCGAACAACATTAGCAGGAGAAAACAATGGTTGACCTTATCCCTTCAGCGGAATCCGTAATGAAGATCTTGCAGGATACCGGAGCGTATCGCCGCGGACACTTTATTTACCCCAACGGCAAGCATGCCTCGCACTATTTTCAGATGCCGCTGGCATTTCGTTATTACGACAACGCACGAATTCTTTCCGTCGGGCTTAGCCGTCATTTCCGAATGGAAAAATCGATCGCCAAAAGCCTTCCAAAAGTTTCGGTGATCAGCCCCAGCCCCGGCGGCATTATGGTCGCATTTGGAGTGCGCGAGGCACTTAGTGCTGAGCAAATCTATTGGGCAGAGATGGAAGAAGGAAAGCGGCAGTTTCGCCAGTACATGGCCGAGACGCAGGTACATCCTGCGATCATTGTTGACGATATTCTGCGTTCTGGCCGCGCGATCGAGGAAACGATCGAACTGTGTAAAGAGATCGGTACTGAAGTGATCGGTATTGGCACCATCGCTCAGTTCGAGGACGGGCCGAAGGAATTTAATGGCATACCGATAAAATCGCTTCTGACTTTTGACGTCAATTTTTACGAAACGGAAGAAGACTGGAAATCATCTCGAAGCGCATCGGACGCGGAAGAAGAAAAAGTACGGTTTTAGTCCGTTTCATACGCTTGAGTAACATGTAGAAAAGGTGCCTTTTACGGGCACTTTTTCTTTTTCGCTAATCCCCGACCGGCGATGCCGCGATCTGTTTCTGCATCTCGCGGCGTTCGACATACAGGCGAAGAAAAGCTTCGCGGCGGAAGAGATATAGGCTTACCGCGTTCGCCCAGCCGCGCAGTTCTTCAAATTGTTCGATCGAATAAAGAGCGATCAGCCCGAGCAGAGCGGCGGCCGGAATTGCCGCAACCCCAAACTCCCATCCGTAGAAATACCAAACCACGGCGCACGTTATCAGCCATGTCGCTGGCATGAACAGCATTCCCGCGAGCACTTTTGCGGTCGACGCTACATCATCGGCACCGTGGCGTGCATACCACATCGCAAACAGGCGGCAGAGTTGATAAGCCGGAAAGTGCAGAATTGCACCGGCAGTCGCGAACGGAAGAAGCACGATCAGTCGCCAAGTGCGAGAGATCGCCTGTTTTATCACGATTGACCGTGGATATTGTGCGACCGACAAGTGCAGCGGCTCGACTCCGAAACGCTCAAGCTTGACATCAAAAGAATGTATCTCGTGGCGAAGAGGATCATCGCCGTTTCCCGTTCCACGCTCGGCGATGTAGCTCCGAAGGAAGTCGAGCTTTTCGTTTAAGTCATCGGTATCCGCTGAGGCAGAAACGATCTCTTCAGCGATACGGGCCGTGTGAAGATCAGCATCCGTCTCGGCATTTAAGGTAACGTCGCGGAGAGCATTCTCAATGCGCGATGTAAGGTCACGCACGTCATCCCGCGGCGGTTGGCCTTCCGTATCAAGATCGATAGCCGGCACACTGAAAGCGTCGCCGAAATGCAATAATGCTTCGCTTCGAAAGGTCTTCTTGCTCGTGTAAAAAAGCCCTACGGGCACGATCTTGAGGTCGAATTCCTCGCCGTCCGTTCGGACCGATACGGCTCCCAAAGCAATACGCGCAGCACCGGTTTTCGCCGGTAACATCTTAGGCGAGTTGTGCGAAACGCCTTCTGGAAACAATGCGATCGAACCGCCGCTCTGCAAACGTTTGTGGGCCATTTCAAACGTTTCCACGTTCTTTGAAATATCTTCTCCCGCATCCGTTTTCCGATAGACCGGCAAGGCCTCGACGGTTCGCAAAAGGAATGAGAGGACCGGCATCTTGAAAAGCGTCGATTTTGCTAGAAAGGCGATCTTGCGCGGAAGAGCCACGAAGACCAGTGCCGGATCGATCAACCCGTTCGGGTGATTCATCACGAAGATAACACCCGTTCCCTTTGGAACAGAGTCAGCATTTACCGTCTCGATACGGCGAAAGAAAAGCTTGAGCGCGATACCGAAGATCGCAAGGATAAGGCGAAAGGTAAACGTGCCGCTGCGGTTTTGAAAGAGATCGACGACCCGGAGTTGTTTGATCGAAGCTCGCATCTGACTGTCGTGGTCCGCTAACGGCGAATTAGATCTCGTGGCGATTGGTGAGAGCCTTGTCCATCGTAACTTCGTCTACGTATTCGAGATCGCTGCCAACGGGCATTCCCATTGCGATGCGCGTAACCATTACGCCGAGCGGCTTAAGCAAACGGGCGATGTAATTGGCAGTGGCTTCGCCTTCGGTGGTCGGGTTCGTAGCAACGATTATTTCCTTTACGTCGATGCCTTCGTTGTTCTCCGGCATCAATCTCGGCAGTAGATTTGCGAGCATCAGCTCGTCCGGCCCGACGCCGCGGATCGGCGAAAGCGAACCGTGAATGATGTGATAAAGACCCTTAAACGAACGCGTTTTCTCGACCGCTACCAGATTATACGGCTCTTCGATAATACAAATTATCGACCGGTCGCGTTTCGGATTAGTGCAATAAAGACAAGGATTTACGTCGGTAAGATTATTGCAGATCGAGCAGAATACGATCTTCTCTTTAACTTCGCGAAGTGATTCGATGAAGTTATCGACCTCGATCTGCGGCCGCCGTAGAATGTAGAACGTAAGCCGCTGCGCAGACTTTCCACCGATCCCCGGCAGCCGTTTGAATTCGTCGATCAGCTTAGCGACCGGTTCTGAATAGTCCAACATCGTATTTAATGTAAAACAGGATGGACAGGATCTTCAGGATATTTGAATCCTACACGTCGTGTCTATCCTGTTTGAATTCCGATTGTTTCGAGATCACATCAGCCCGGGAGGAAGCATTCCGCCGAGTTTGCCCTTGAGCGATTCTTCGACCTTGCGGTGCGCTTCATTGAGGGCCGCAACGGTCAGGTCCTGGATCATCTCTACATCGCCGTCCTTGACGGTATCTGGCGAGATCTTTAGCTCGACGACCTCGAAATCGCCTCGCATTTTTACGGTAACGGCACCGCCGCCGGCCGAAGCCTCAACGACAGTTTCCTTCATTTCCTTGCCCATTTTTTCTTGCATTTGCTGGGCCTGCTGCATCATTGAATTTAGATCGAATCCGCCTGGTAATTTCATAATTTCTTCAAATGACCTCAAATTTCTAAATTGCTATGAGTATAACATCGGCGGGTAGAATTGTCTTAAGTACGGCTTTTCCGGAACTAATCACCAGTAATTGATCGGATCGGTTTCACCGGCTTGCTCGAATCCCCGCAAGCGAAGGGCGCATGAATCGCAAGTGCCGCAGGCGAGTGTTTCGCTGCGGTAGCACGACCACGTAACATGCAGCGGAGCCTTCAGTTCGAGCCCTTTTTTGACGATCTCCGCTTTTGTCATATGAATGATCGGTGTGCGTATTTCGATGCGGGTCTCGGGCTTTGTGCCGGTGTTTATAGTTTGCTGAAACGCGTCGTAGAATTCGGGACGGCAATCGGGATATCCGCTCGAATCCTCGGCGACCGCACCCATGTATATGCTGGTAGCACCGATCACCTCTGCCCAACTCGTTGCGATCGCAAGCATATTCGCATTGCGAAACGGGACGTAGCTGGTCGGAATTTCCGTCGATTCGAGATCAGCTTCGGCCACCGCCAATTTATCATCAGTCAACGACGACCCACCGATCTTCGCGAGATATTCGATCGATACGTCAATCCGCTTTTCGATACCATAATGATCGGCAATGTCATTGAATGCTTTCCGCTCGCGAACCTCCGTCCGCTGGCCATAGGAAATATGAAGCAGAGCCAATTCGTCCTGGTCCGCGGCCGCGATCGCGATCGCCGTCGTAACGCACGAATCGATTCCTCCGGAAACGAGCACGATCGTCGTCATCGGGCCAATCCTTCTTGCAAAATTTGCGAAAGCCGCCAGATCAGTAAGCTGCCGATGTCGTCGGTCGTGTAGTGAACGACATGCATATCATCTACAGTTATCGACATTGCGATGCGGCCGCGACGGGTGTAAACGATCCCGACGTCGCTTCGTAGCCGGTCAAGTGCACCGGATTTTGACGCAACCGGAACAGTGTCCAAAACGTTTCTGCCGAGGCCGTCCTTGTATTGCTGACGCTTCAAAATGGCGATCATATCAGCGGAAGCTTCCTTTGAAACCACTTCGCCTTTTTCGAGCATTTCCATAAGCCGAACCATATCTTTCGGCGATGAACGGCCGATTCCAAATAGCTTGTTGAGCGGTTCGTCCCACGCCTTTGCGTCACCGCCGCCGCCGATCTTTCGAAGCGAAAGCGTGTCTTTAAGCCCGAGCTTGGACATATGATCATTAACCGCGTCGCTCGTCACCTTTTCAAGAACCAGATTCGTCGCAGTGTTGTCGGACAGGACGATCATAAGATTCACGGCCGTCTTCAGATCGATCTTCGTGCCGTCCGTGAACTCGCCCAATATGCCGGAACCGCCCGCTTTGTTCTGCTTAGTTAGCTCAAATTGATCGGTCCAGGCGATCTTCCCTGCGGCGACTTGACGAAAGGCTTCGGTCATAATCGGCAGCTTGATCGTGCTCGCCGTTCGAACCTCTTCCTCGCCGCGAAGGCTATATTCCTTTCCGGTATCAAGGTTCTTTGCATAGATCCAAAGCTTGCCTTTGAAATCCGAGACTTCGGCCATGATGCGCTCATCGAGCGACGCGATTTTGCGCGTCGGTTGTGTCCGGCCCTGGCCCAGAGCAAGCGCGCAGAAACACGCAATTAACATTGAGACCAAAACAATCTTTTTCTTCATAAGTTCAATGTTTGAGATCGATTCTTTGAATTGAGCGATTGATCTAGACGCCGCGGGCGTCGGCTCCCCAAATGTATTTGTGCAGTTGCAGGTTTAGCCTAACATTTAATCCGCTTGTGGCAACCGCCTCAGCGATCTCGGCTAAATTTCCGAAGCCGTGGACTGGCGAGATCAACACGGCTTTAACTTTATCTATCAGGTCGTATTCGTCGATCTTTGCTTTCGCGAATTCCCAGTCTGCAATATCTGCGACAACGAATTTCACCTCATCCTTCTCTCGCCGTAGCCTGTCTATGTTCGGCCAATGATTTCGTTCCGCCTCGCCTGATGCGGGGCATTTGATGTCAAGTATGACTGCAGCACGCTGATCGACCTCCTCGGTAGAAACAAAATTTCCGGTCTCGATCAAGACCTCATAGTTTCGATTGCACAGCGTATTGATAAACGTAAAGATGTTCTTTTGCGCGAGCGGTTCGCCGCCGGTTATTTCCACCAGATTGCAGCCAAGTTCTTCGAGCCGTTTCAGCAATACCTCGAACGACATTTTCTCGCCGCCGATAAACGTATATTCGCTATCGCACCAAACACAACGCATCGGGCAACCGGTAAGCCGCACGAACGAACACGGGCGGCCGGCGTGCGTCGATTCGCCTTGGATCGAAAGAAATATTTCGGTTATACGCAGATCCATTTGGTCTAAAACAGGATACACAGGAAGCGTCGCTAAATCTATCGAACCGACCGGTGCCGATCATCTACAGACTGCTCTCTTTGAACGCATGAAACTTTGCGATAAACTCACGAGTATGCGATCTCAACTCAAACGCTTTATCGATCAGATGGAAGATAATTCCGTCGCCATAATTCCGGCCGCCCATGAAAAAGTACGAAGCTACGATACTGAATACAAATTCCGACAGGATTCGGATTTCTGGTATCTGACGGGTTTTCCCGAACCGGACGCCATCGCCGTGATCGATCCGCAGAACAAAAAGTCACCGTTCACGCTTTACGTTCGACCGCGCGATCCGCTGATGGAAACATGGTTCGGCCGCCGCGAAGGCGTTGACGGTGCAAAGAAAAATTACGGTGCGAACACTGCTCTGCCGATCGATAAGTTTGAAAAAGATCTGCCAAGGCTGCTCGAGGGCCGCGACCGACTTTACTATCGCTTTGCGACCGATTCTGAACTGGATCAAAAGGTTCTCGGTTATCTAACTGAACAACGAGTTCGCCGTCTGAAGACCGCGTATCCGCCGCACACCATAATTGACCCGACCATCATCACCGGCGAGATGCGTCTGCATAAAACAACCGAAGAGGTCGAACATATGCAGACTGCCGCGACCATCGCCGCCGACGCTCATATCCTTGCCATGAAAAAGGTAAAGCCGGGCATGAACGAAGGCCAGGTCGAATCCTTAATGGAAGCCTATATGAAAGACAAAGGTGCCAGCGGCGTTGCGTACAATTCCATTGTCGGCGGCGGTGCGAACGCGACCATTCTTCATTACGTCGAAAACAACATGCCGCTCAACGACGGCGACCTGATACTGATCGACGCCGGTGCGGAATATAAAGGTTACGCCAGCGATATCACTCGAACCTTTCCGGTGAATGGAAAATTTTCGCCCGCTCAGCGTGAGGTTTACGATGTTGTGCTCGATGTTCAGAAAAAGTGCGTTGACTACACGGTCAAAGGGAACACAGTGAAAGCACGACAAGAATATTCGATCGAGCTTTTGACCGAAGGAATGGTGAAACTCGGCCTGCTAAAAGGTAAGACAAAGGACCTTATTAAGAAGAAGGACTATCTTCGGTATTACATGCACGGAGTTGGACACTATCTCGGGCTCGATGTTCATGATGCAGGACGATACTTCACCGATCAGGGAGCGCAAACGTCTAAACCTTTTGCCCCGGGAATGGTGCTTACCGTCGAACCGGGCATCTATGTTCCGATCGACGATAAAAAAGCTCCGGCAAAATATCGCGGTATCGGAATTCGTATCGAAGACGATGTGCTGGTTACTGAAGACGGCAACCGCAATTTGACCGCAAAGGTCACGAAAGAGGCGAACGAGATCGAAGCGATCATGCAAAAGGGGAAGAAATAACTTAGATGGATCTGACCCTGCTCGGTAAAAATCTGCCCGCTTTGCTCGCTGCGTTATTTGTGGCGATACTTTTCATTCAATCGGGACTCGACAAGGTATTTGATTGGAAAGGAAATCTCGAATGGCTGACTGGACATTTTTCGAAGACCTTCCTTAGCGGAATGGTTTCGATAATGCTCGCTCAGCTTACCGTTCTTGAACTAGCGACGGGCGTTTTGAACGTGGCAGGCATTCTATATTTTTTCTTATCCGGGTCGACGATCGTCATATTTTATGCGGCAGTTCTTGGCGCTCTTACGATCATCGGGCTATTTTTCGGACAGCGGCTCGCGAAAGATTATCCAGGAGCCGCCGTTCTAGTTCCCTATTTTATCCTTCTATTGATCCTGATCATTTTGACGAACCCTTACCAGCGTTAGAAGTTCGCACCACCGTCACTACATCGATCGTCGCAATGTATTTGCTTGGGTCAATGCGGACGTTCGATCGCGGCACCGGCGTAAGTTCGGTTAGCTTGAATGAATACCCGCCGATCACGACCGCGGTTGCATTCATCATTTCTAGCGTGACCATCTCCGTTCGGCCGCGTTGTTTTACTTCCAGATGGATCTTTGCATTGCCGGCCCAAATGCATTCGACATCCGCTGGGCATCTCGAATCTTCCACCATTTCGACAAACCGTACCCGCAGCTTCGAGCCCGCAACCTGCTTTTCCTTATTCAACCCGACCTTGACCGGCTTTGCTTCGGCAACGCTTAGTGCACCTACGATCAACATCAAAGCGATCGCAAAGAATATAGTTCTCATACTTTCCCCAGTTAAATCACCATAGCAGCGACAATTCCCTGCTTGTGGTATTAGAACGAACTTGCTAGCCGGCGGTTGCAGAAAAATAGCCCGCCACCGAAATGGTATGCGGGCTAACGTTATCGTAGACAATTAGTTAAACTTTCTGGAAACTAAAGCTTGCTGTATATTCCTTCTCCTCAGGAGCTGTCTCCGCCGAAGGATGCGGGTCGAGTTTAATAAAGTGAATACGATAACCGCCGATGGCCGCCGCCATGGTTCGGCTCGGTAGAAAACTCAACGGTCACTGCTTCTCCGTTTTTTGGATCAAGTGTTATCTTGATCCGCGCACGGCCCGCCCAAATACAATTCGCACCGGTCGGACATCGTGAATCATCGATCACTTCTTCGAAATTCACTTTGACCGACGACGATATGCTCGACTTAACTTCGCCTATTTTTACCTTTAATTCCTCTTTATTTTGAGCATTTGCTAACGCACAAAGAATGATCAAAATAGTCGGAATCGTAAGAACAGAATATCGCATATCGCCTAAGTCGCCGCCTTCTCGCTCGATCTTAACTTCTCAATGATCGCGCTCGCGAACTCTTCGGTTTTCGCCGTACCGCCAAGATCTTTCGTGATCGATTTGCCGTCAGCAAACACTGCAAGCATTGCTTTGTCGATAGCGTCGGCAGCATTCTCTTCACCGATATGCCGCAGCATCAATACCGCAGAGATCAACAGGGCCGTCGGGTTAGCAATACCTTGACCTGCAATGTCGGGAGCTGACCCGTGAACGGCTTCGAAGACAGCACCTTGTTCGCCGATGTTCGCACCCGGCGCAAGACCAAGACCTCCGATCAAGCCCGCACAAAGATCCGACAGGATGTCTCCATACAGATTTTCCATCACCATCACATCGAATTGTTCGGGCCGCATTACCAGCTGCATACAGCAGTTATCGATGATCTTATCCTCAGCCGTTATCTCCGGAAAATCCTTTGCGACTTTGTAAAAGCATTCGAGAAAAAGCCCGTCCGAAAGCTTCATTATGTTCGCCTTGTGAACCGCGGTTACCTTTTTTCGGCCATTCGCTTTTGCGTATTCAAATGCATACTTCGCGATACGTGTAGATGCTTTTTCGGTTATGATCTTCAGACTTTCGACGACGCCCGGCACAACGATGTGCTCAAGTCCGGCATAAAGCCCCTCGGTGTTCTCACGCACGATAACCAGGTCGAGCCCGGGATAACGGCACTCAACATTCGGAAGCGCCTTGATCGGTCGGACATTCGCGTAAAGATCGAGCGCCTGTCGCAGTCCAACATTGACCGAAGTAAAGCCTTTGCCAACCGGCGTCATCACCGGCCCTTTGAGCGCAACTTTATTGCGCCGCATCGATTCGATCGCACTGTCGGGCAGCGTCGAGCCTAACTTTTCAAGCGCCTGAGCGCCCAAAATCTGCGTTTCCCATTCGACGTCGATCCCTGTCGCCTCAATGATCCGAACCGTTGCCGAAACTATCTCCGGCCCAATACCATCGCCGGGAATTAAAGTGATCGTGTGTTTCATAAATTCTTTAGTTCAATTCAATATCTTATAATACTTCTAAGTTTTTATGAACGTTCTTGTAGTCGGCGGCGGCGTTATCGGGCTTTCGATCGCCCGTGAACTGCGGTTGGCCGGCGTTACACACATAACAGTATTGGATAGATCGACGTCCGGACGCGAAGCTTCTTGGGCGGCCGCCGGTATGCTTGCTCCGAATGCTGAAGCGGAGCACGCCGATGACTTCTACAGATTTTGTGCCGCCTCGAATAATATTTATCCCGATTTCGTGCGCGAACTTGCCGACGAGACCGGCATTAATATCGACTATCGCAAATGCGGAACGATCGAGGTTGCTCTTTCTGAAGACGACGCTGCACGGCTTTCGGCTAAATTCGAACGGCAGAAGCTGAAAGGTTTTAGTGTCGAAGCTCTGGAAGCTGGCGACATGTTGCGCCTGGAACCGTATATTGCGCCCAATGCACTTGCCGGTATTCACTATCCGGACGATGGCTATATTGATAACCGTCAACTGGTCGAAGCTCTACGTGTTCACTTGCGGCAAAGCGGTGTCGAGATCATTGAAAACTGCTCGGTTGAGTCGGTTTGTCTGGACGGCGATCGGGTTGTGGGAGCAATTGCAGGCGGCCGCACCTTCGATGCCGATATAACTATACTTGCAACAGGAGCTTGGTCATCGCTCATCAAAATCGGCGTCCGGCCGTTGCCGTTTTCCGTTAAGCCTATTAAGGGCCAGATGGTCAGTTTCGCCGATCCGTTGCTGGATCTGCGAAAGGTGATCATTGCGCCGGGCGCATACTTAACTCCGCGTGCTGATGGACGAATTTTGGTCGGTGCGACGGTTGAAGATGTTGGGTTCGACAATGCAATGAGTCCGACACCGATCGAGAATCTAAGTGAAGCAGCGAGACACGTTTTACCTGTTTTAGAACGTCACGAAATATCCGATGCTTGGTGCGGCTTTCGGCCATTTGCGGAAGATGGCTTGCCGATCATAGGAGAGATCGCTGGATACACAGACCTTTTCATAGCAACGGCCCATTTTCGCAACGGAATTTTGCTTGCTCCGCTAACGGCCAAGATAATTGCGGCGAAGATCTTAAGCGATGTTGAATCGCCGTTCCTTAGAGCCTTTCGGCCGCAACGGTTCTTGAAAGGCTCTGGCATGGAAAACGTATAATTGATGAAGTTATTTCTATTTACCCTATTTTTCGTTCTCTTGTCCTGCCCGTATGCGAACGGACAATCTCGGCGTGCGACCGGGCAAGTTCCCGCTAATGCAGCCTCGAGCGATCTGACAGTCAAGCAAATGTTTGATGAAGTGAACGATTACCGCCGAGTAAAATTTGCCGAGTACGAACAGAAAAAAATTCCATACAGCGAACAGCTTCGGATCAAAACTGAAAGCGAGCGAAAGCAATTGGCAGCGAAATATGCCGTGATCGCGACGGCGCGGGCGTTAACCGATCCGGAAGATGTTTACTTCGCGGGCATGCTCCATTGGGTGGCCGAAAATATGGATGGCACCGCGGCTATGCTGCTCCGCTATCTTTCGACCGAAGGGGGCGAACCTGCTCGCCGACAGAATGCCCGCGCTGTACTTGTCTTTGTTTATTCGAAACAAGGAAAGACCGACGAAGCCATTTCCCGCCTAGCGGAGTACGAGACCACGGAACCCGTGAAACCTAGCGAGATCTGGCGAATGAATGCCGAGGTCGCAAAGGCATTTCTCGCGAAAAAGGAATTTGCGAAGGCCGAAATAAATGCTTTGGCCGCTTACACAGCGGCAAAGAAATTGATCTTGGACCCGGCATCCAATATCAATCCGCTCGACGCGGCTCTCGATTCGGGCATGCTTCTCTTCGACGCTCGGAACGCAGCCGGTAAAACATCTGAAGCAGATGCAACTCTAGATGACATGCGGCAAACAGCCGCCAAGATCAAGAACCATTCTTTCTATTTTTACGCGGCTGACAAGCTGATCAAACACCGCATCGAAACCGGCCGAAAGCCGCTTGCGATGGAAACGTATCTTGAATCGCTGATCCAGGCAGGCAAAGAGATACCGGCAGCCGACGGCGTAAATGAATCGATACAAAGACTCAAGAACCGAAAGACGCATTACGACCTGCTCGGAGAACGAGCGCCCGAATTGATCGGCATCGACAAATGGTTTCCGGGTAAAACTGAGACGCTCGGTTCGATGAAAGGTAAGGTCGTCCTGCTCGATTTCTGGGCAACTTGGTGCGGGCCGTGTTTCGACGCGTTTCCTCATCTTCGGGAATGGCACACGGATCTGACTGATAAGGGCCTCGTCATTCTTGGCATCACCCGTTACTACGGCCGTGGTAATGGCTTTACAATGGATGAACCGAACGAGATCATTTTCCTTCAGCGGTTTCGTGAAAAATACTCTTTGCCGTATGATTTTCTCGTATCGAAAGATCAAAAGCTTCAGCAATTGTATGGCGCATCGAACCTCCCGACGGCGGCACTCATCGACCGGCAAGGCCGCGTTCGGTATCTCGAAACGGGATCCAGTCCGAGCCGTCTTGAAGAAATGCGGTCTATGATCTTGAAGCTGCTCGGCGAAAGATAAGGAATGGCAAAGGCGAGGCCTCAATTAAAACGAAAAGGGACACAGACCCAGACCTTCTATGACCGCATCGCCGAGGTCCATAATCTTGCGCTCAAAGTAAACGGTTACCGCATATCTGTCGCGAAATTTATGCGTTCTCTCGATCTTGGGATCGACGCCAATTCGAATGTTCTCGACGCGGGAAGCGGGACAGGCATTGTTACCCTCGGTTTTGCCGATGCCGGTTTCAAGCCAAAGCAACTTGTCGCCTTCGACCTTTCGCATAAATCGCTTCGTGTAGCGACGGAGCAATTTACCAAAGAGCGAAAGAAGTTCAGAAAGAATGTGACGCCGGTTCAGGGAAATGTTCTGCAGCTTCCGTTTGCGGACGACACTTTTCAGGTTGTGATCTCGTGCGGCGTGCTCGAATACGTATCGTTGGACGACGGCCTGCGTGAACTCGCCCGCGTTGTCAGGCCTGGCGGCAAGCTCGTTTTCATTCCGGTCAAGCCTTCGATCGTTGGTTCGGTTCTCGAATTCCTTTACAAATTTAAGATCCATCAGCCTGACAAAGTACGAAGATTAGCCGAGCAATATTTTGATATCGAAGGCAGTCATGAGTTCCCGCTAAATGAGCCGATTGCTTGGTCCAAAACAATATTTCTGCTCAGAAAGCCTTCAGAACTTAACAAATGAGCCCCGAAATAATTGCACATCGCGGCGCCAGTGCGTCCGCACCGGAGAACACTATCGCCGCATTTCGGCGAGCCATAGACGACGGCTCCGAGGGTATAGAGTTCGATGTTCGGCTGACGAAAGACGGCGACGCCGTGATATTTCACGACCGTACGTTGCAGCGGACTACCGGGCACGTAACTGAAGTCGTTGAAGAAACCGTGAAAGATCTTGTCAAAATGGACGTCGGCAAATGGTTCATGCAGGCAAAGGAAAGCGAGGCTTCATCTGACTTTACAGGTGAAACGATTCCGACACTTTCCGCGGCTCTCGACTTCCTTCGCGACTTCGCGGGCTGGATTTACATTGAGCTCAAGGGCAAAGAACGAGATATCGGACAACTGGCGGAACGGGTTGCGGCTTGTTTAAACGAACGACAAATGGTGGGCCGTATAGTAGTAAAGAGCTTTAAACTTTCGGCAATTCCGAGGATAAAGGTCCTCTGTCCGGGCATTCGCACCGCAGCTCTATTTGCACCAAAGATCAGAAATATCCTTCGTAAAGAAAAGTATTTGGTAAAGATGGCCGAAGAACTTGGCGCCGATGAAATATCGATACATTTTTCCCTCGCGACGCGAAAGCTAATGCGAAAGGCCAGCGAACGCGGCATAGAGGTAGTTATTTGGACAGCCGACCACCCGCGGTGGGTGAAGCGAGCGATCAAACTCGGTATCAAGGCGATCATCACAAACGATCCCGCAAAACTTGTCGCAGTGAGAAATGCCCTTCCGAAATGAGCGTTTCTTGCATATCGCACATTCATTCCATTTTGCACAATATTTGCGGACCATCGTTGTTAGAGCAAGTCTGCTCGGTGATTATCAGCTCTTACTGCTCGTCGATCTGCTTTTGAAGTTGGACTATAAAAGATCGTACTGCAGGTGCATCGACCGAATCTGGAAAATCCGTGAGAAACTCTTCATAGAGGGCGATCGCTTCTTTCAACTTCTGTTGATGCTCCAAAATTCGGCCAAGCATTTGAAAGATAACGCCCGCATCGGGCGAGCCGCCTAGTTGCTTGATGGCCGCAGTAAAGTTCTTGGCAGCTTCTTCGTAATCGCGTTCGGCGGCAACGACCTCGCCATCGCCGAGCTTCATCTCGGCCCGCTCCTGATACAGCATGCCAAGTCCAGTATGGGCTTCCGGCTGAAATCCGCGCCCGAGCGTTATCGCACGTTTGAATTCGATGATCGCACGTTCTTCTTCGCTCGTGTCTTTATGTAGACGGCCTTTAACCGCCGAAGCTTCGGCGTATGCCGGGCGTAGTTTGAGTGCGGAGTTTATCGCAGCGAAAGCTGCTTCGATGTTACCCCGCTCGGCTTCGGTTCGAGCCAGTCCAACATACGCCTCAGGAAATGCCGGCCGCAAACTGATCGCTCTTCTGTAAAGCTCGGCAGCTTTCCCCCGATCGATCGCTGACGATCTCTGGGCATCTTGATAGGCTAGCTCTGCCTGATCTTCGGTCTTTGTTAATGTGATCTTGATCGCGCCGGTTCTAGTTGGTGTCAAAGGCACCGTTGCTTCCTTGTAACCATCAGCGCGAACTCGGATCGTCTTGCGACCGGAAGGAACTCGCCGAACCCTAAAAGTGCCGGATTCGTCTGTCGTGCCGTATCTAACGTCGTTGATCCAAACGGTCGAATTCGGTTCGGAACTGATAACTAATTCGTTCGGCGTCGGTGGGCTCTTGGCCTGCGGAAAGGAAAATGTTGCCAACAGTAAAACCGAGGCGATCACG
Source organism: Pyrinomonadales bacterium (assembly GCA_038256005.1). Taxonomy (GTDB): domain Bacteria; phylum Acidobacteriota; class Blastocatellia; order Pyrinomonadales; family Pyrinomonadaceae; genus OLB17. The sequence continues at coordinate 9,350 of JBBSKW010000011.1, read as the reverse complement.
AACACTGTTCGACAGGTTGAGGTTAAGTCATTAAGCACCACTTTATTATGGATGCATTCGGGTCGCTGAAGGTTTCTCTCAAACGACGACAACGCTGCACTCCCATATGTTAGCAAGCAGGTATCGACTCCGCTAAAAGCCGATCATTTAGGCGAAATTGAAACTTGATTTTTTCGGCCTGCAAACTATAATCGAGTTCTTGTGGCAGGGTAGCTCAGCTGGTTAGAGCGTGGGATTCATAACCCCAAGGTCGGGAGTTCAAGTCTCCCCCCCGCCACCACATTTCAAACCTTTCTCGAAATTGGCTTTGCGGATCGCAAGGTCATTTTCATTTTCAGTGTGTTCCGAACGTTTAAAGGAAAATACACAAATATAGTCTGGAAACACGGACTCTTATCCCGCCAAAACCAACGCGAGCCGGTTCGAGGGCTAAGGGAAAGGCCGCCGAGGCTTCGGAAGCCGCTGTAAATGCATAGGAATCACACGAGCTGGGCGTAGCTGTCCACGCCGATATTCGATCAGGAGAGAATTTCGACAACGATGGGTTTGAAGCCACCGTTGTTCGATTTGGGTGCGGAACAGGCGGTGACGCCGACGATAAGGTCCATTTCGGCGACGAGTTCGATAAAATCGTCCGCTTTTGACGTGGGCGGATCGATGCTTAGCTCGCCGTCAGTGGCCACGCTTACGTTCATAAAAACATTCAAGGTCGTCGGGATCATGTCGGGAGATATCCCGAACGGTTGAAGATTACGGCAAATATTCTCGAAGCAGCTTGAGACGTAAACGTGATTGTCGTAAAGAATTTCAAACGTCTCAGGGCTGCAGGGCGTAAGTAGGAAATCGTGCTTGCCGACCGTATCGGCGACGATCCGAAACATAGGCCGACTCCTATTAGAATACAATAAATGGCCGGTCGTTAGGTAGATGGTATTTGCGTAATCGATCGTGCGCCCGGACGATAGCCATTCGGCTTTATCATCGGCTCCGAAGGCGATCAAATCTGCGACTTGCTCTCCTTCGACGTCTATTATTCTTATGACCTGTCCTTTCGTAAGCTCGAACGCCGTTCCGCTCTGTGGCTTAATGTGGATCTTTTCAGACATATTATTTTTCAATCATGTGGGCTCTTCATCCAGCGCCCGAACATGCGGTGAAACGGACATTTCCATTCCTTTTCAACCGGCCGGCCCGAGTATTGTTTCGCTTCACTCTGTTTTCCAAAATCACTAAGGTTTGGATTGAGACTTCCTTGAAGCTTGAGGTCACGTGCACGGATCGTGGACTGCATTCGTTCAAAAAGCCCTTCTTCGCGAAGCCGTTCGAACTGCGCGTGCACGTTAAATATCATCGTCGGCCATGCAAACTGTCGCGAGAGCCGCGAAGCCCCCTGATGTAGCCCGACAATGAAAAATCCCGTGCCGGCGAAGCTGAACGAGAACTCGGATTCTCGAGGGTCGCCGCTCACTGTATCGTCCCAATCCGATCGATCGACCTCATGCAGACATTGCAGCTGTTCCCACAAAAGCTTTTCCCAATCATCCTCGTTCATCACTTTCGGCCCATGAAAGCTCGCAATAAAAGTCGCGTAGTTGGTGCTGAACTCCGATTGATCTTTCGCGTATTGCCAGAGATCGTGTGCCAATCCGGACGTCGCCTCCGGTGAATTGACCTCACCGTAAAACCCAAACCGGTAAAAATGACCTTGAAACGAGGCCTTTGCTCCAACGCACGGAAAATCTGTATTCATGACGTGTTGTTTAAAGGCGGCGTGGGCGTCCAGCGCTTCACCGGCAATACCTAACTTCGGCGATGCGACGTGTACCAAGCTACCATCGCGCAATTCAGCATAAGAGCTAAAGGCGGCACTATATGGATTTGACAGAGTTTGTATAGCAGCTGTGCTCATGCGAGGCCTCCCGCGGTGATCGGTGAAGCGATGGAGCCTAAAACACTTTCGGTCGGAACAGCATTATATTTCTCGAGTATCTGTTTGGTCGGTTCGAGTTTCTCGTAGAAGAATACGACCACCTCATTCGCTGCGACCGTCGACAACGCCTGCTCGAACGCCACGTAAGGGTCAGGCTCGAAGGTAGAATCCTTCGCGCCGCCATAAGCTTCGATCGTGCGTTTCATCATCTCGGCAACCTCACCTTTCTTCCGTCCTCTAAGGTCTTTGTCGCCCTTAATAATGATCCGGTCAAAGGCTATCGCGGCTTGCCTGCTTGCGGCCTCGATAACGCTGTCGGTACGGTCGCCGGGAAAGCTGATTATTCCGGTGCTTCGCAGTCCCCAGCTTGAAATCATTTTGCCTATCGCCTCGATCGCATTCGGATTGTGCCCATAATCGACCACGACGAAGCCTTCATTAACGCGATAGATATTTGTTCGACCTTTATTGTTGACGAAGCCGCTAAATGTGGCGAGTGCCTCCGCGATCATTAAGGCGGACATTCCCATGCCGCGGGCGACAGCGGTGGCGGCCATCGCATTCTGGATCTGATACTCCGCGGTTCCGTTGATCGTTACAGGTATGCGGGCCGTCTCTACTAGCTTTTCGCCTGTCCCTTCGCGGGATTCGGAGATCCACCCATCCTCTAAAAAGTATGCAGTCCCGCCCGCGTCCATGTGTCTTTGAATGATCGGATTGGCTTCCAGGGTGGAAAAGAAAACGATGTTCCGCTGCGGACTCGACACGGCAGGGCGGTTCACGAGATCGGCGGATTCTTCATCGTCTGCATTCAACACGAGCGTGCCTCCTTCGCGAACCCGCTCGGCTATAAGCGCCTTTATTTCGACGAGGTCTTTTACAGATTCGATGCCGTCCTGGCCGATATGATCCTCCGTAATATTTGTAACGACGCCAATGTCCGCCCAGTCCCAGCCTAGGCCGCGTCTTAGAATGCCGCCTCGGGCGGTTTCGAGTACTGCTATATCAACTATCTTGTCGCTGAGAATTGTTCTCGCCGAGGCTGGGCCCGTGGTGTCGCCAGACACGATGCATTCGCCGTTTAGCAAAATGCCGTCGGTGGTTGTCGTCCCGATGTTCCTGCCTGTAGCGGCGAGAATATGAGAAATCATTCGGGTGACCGTTGTTTTACCATTAGTGCCGGTTACTGCGATTACTGGGATGCGGCTTTGAGCGTTATTCGGATAAAGCATCTCGATGATGGCCCGGCCGACGTCCCGCGATCTTCCTTCGCTCGGATGCACATGCATACGAAGGCCTGGTGCCGCGTTGATCTCAATGATCCCGCATTTTTCCTGCGGTAGCGGTCTGGAAATGTTAGGCAGCATAAGGTCGATGCCGCAGATATCCAGGTTTACGACTCGGGCAGCCCGCTCACACATCAACTGGACCGAACGATGAACCTCGTCGGTGACATCGCGGGCGGTACCGCCAGTTGAGAGATTCATGCCGATCGAGACCTCGACATCTACGCCTGAAGGAATTACGTCATTCAACGAAAAACCGTTCTTTAATAAGTTTTCGACGACGATCGGCGTCAACTTGAACTTGGTGAGTGGCTTTTCATGCCCGTCATCACGCAACGGATTTTCGTTCTCTCTGTCCACGAGTTCCTGCAAGGTTTGCTGTCCATCGCCTGTGACCATTCCCGCTTCACGCACGCTCGCGGCGACCATCTTGCCGCCGACCACGAGCACGCGATAATTATTTCCGTGCCAGAGTTCTTCAATAAGCACACGTGCGGAAAATTGCTGGGCGTGGTGAAAGGCTATTCTTACGTCGCCTTCAGTAACGATATTGAGCGTAACCCCATTTCCCTGATTGCCGTTTAGAGGCTTTAACGCAACGGGAAACTGTAATCGCTCGACTGCCGCAACTGCCTCATCCGCTGTGCTTACAATACATCCGGGCGGGGTCGGAATCGAAAATTTCTCAAGCCTTTTCTTTGTCTCGTTCTTATTGCCGACGATGTCGACCGCGATATCCGACGAAAGATCGGTCGCTGCCGCCTGTACATAATGGAGATTGCGCCCGTACCCAAGCTGTACCAGGCTGTGGTCGTTTTCTCTCGTCCACGGAATGCCGAGCTTTTCCGCAGCGTCAACGATGCACCGACCGCTCGGTCCGAGCTCAACATGAACTAAGATTTCTCGAGCCGGTACGAGCACATCCTCAAGGATTGGCTCGTGCCCGTTTACAAGCGCATCGACGATGCCGACCGCTCGAGGTATCAGATACCGCATCACCTCGCCCGCGCGAGTTTCCACGACGAGGCGATCATGTTTTGTTCGCGGGGTTCCGCACTGACATTGATCCTTCGGATCACGATCTATTTGTTCGAACATCGCGAGTGCGACATGCTCGATCAGGTGCGTGAGGTGTATGCCCTCCGATAATCTTTCAGAAAGCCTTGCTCCTTTATCTGCATTACAGCGATGATCAGGAAGCGATGGGAATATCTCAAACAAACGGTTCGCCAACTCGGGAAAGTTAAGGGTGTTCGTTTCCGGCAAGTTCTCGTAATCAAGAATAGCGACCGCGGCTGCGCGATGAGTAAAAAAATTCACACCGTCAAATATTTTTATCGATTCGACCTTCATTAATACTTCCAATGAATTTGCGGCTGCCCCCCGAAATATTCACCGAACTAAGTGCAGATACTTAGTTACCAATCCTAGTGCTGCAAATGCGGCCATTGCAGAATCCCTTAAGCCAGCAAAATCGTTAACTTTAAAATATAGCCATCGGTTCCTGCCGTTAACTGTCCGATGGCAAACATTAATCGGCAATTAATTTTTCCGAACACGCGTAGACGCAGCAAAGCTTAACCACTACATCGAGAGTTCAAACCCCCATCGTGTCTTATTCTCAGACGGCTTTTTGTGGTAGTCATTTTCTTTTGGGCCCGTTGCGGGTATTATTCGCGTGTGGAGCGGCTTGAACACGAACACACGGACGAAGCGATCGCGGCCCGGCTTTCGAAAGCAAATCATAATTACATCCGCGACTTTATTTATGGCGGCGTTGATGGCGCAGTAACGACATTCGCCGTAGTTTCAGGCGTTGCAGGTGCAGAGCTTACGACGAACATCGTCTTGATCCTCGGGTTCGCCAATCTCGCTGCTGACGGTTTTTCAATGGCCGGGAGCAATTTTCTCGGGACGCGTGCAGAGATCGACGACTATAAGCGGATCGAAAAGATCGAATATCGGCACATTGAACTCGCGCCGGAAGGCGAACGCGAAGAGGTGCGTCATATATATCGTGAGAAAGGCTTTGAAGGTGAGGAACTCGAAAAAGCTGTAGAGCTTATAACGTCGGACAAGGACCGCTGGGTGAAAACGATGCTCGCCGATGAATACGGATTGCCCACGGAGATACGTTCGCCGTGGTTGGCGGCCGGAAGCACGTTCACTGCTTTTATAATCTGCGGGCTGGTTCCGTTGGTGCCTTACCTTTTCAGCGCGGGCCGCTCGTTTCTTATCGCCTGTATCGCGACCGGCATCACATTCTTTTTGATCGGATCGTTCAAGAGCCGCTGGTCAACACATTCATGGTTCCGCTCGGGGCTGGAAACGCTTTTCGTTGGAGCACTCGCCGCCGGGCTGGCTTATGGGGTTGGTGTTTTGCTTAAAGGTATCGTCGGCTAAATCGCTCGGGTTCAGATCAGCCTTACAAGGTCGGCACGACGAACGCCCTCGAACTGCCTAGCTGGTTAGACGGCGATAGATATTGGGGATCCTCTCGGGAAGCGAAAGAACATCGTCGATGATCGTGTAACCAACTTCTCCGTAAAGATCGCGAAGTTCGGCCTCTGACTCTCGGTCGACCGTAATGCAGAAAGGCGTTATGCCGTGTGTCTTCGCTTCGATCAACGCTTCGCGAACGTCCTCGCGAGCATAGCGGGCGTCGCCGTAATCATGATCGTAGGGGCGGCCATCGGTCAGAATTATCAGAAGCTTGGTGCGGCTTTCCTGCCGAAGTAATTTGTGGGCCGCGTGGCGAATTGCCGCGCCCAGCCGAGTGTTATTTTGGAACGTAATGCCGCCGATACGCCTTTCAGTTTCTTCTGAATATTTTTCGTCGAAGTCCTTAAAGACGTAAAACTTGACGTTTCGCCGGCCTTCGCTCGTAAATCCGTTAAGAGAATAAATATCGCCAACGGCTTCCAGTGCTTCGCTCATTAGCACAAGGCCTTCCTTTTCGATCTCAATTATCCGCCGGCCTGGAAATGTATATGGTTGTAGCGGGTTTCGTGTGATCGTCCGGGCGGTCGAAGATGATTGATCAAGTAGAAGTGAAACCGAAACATCCCGCTGACGCCGAAGCCGTTTCGTATAAATGTTTTCGGATTGTCGGCCGTCGGCCTTGCGATCGACGACGAAATCGATCAATGAATTTAGGTCGTAATCTTCGCCGTCCAATTCGCGATTGATCTTTGACAAGTTTTCCGGCTTCATCAATTGAAACTGATGACGGATCGAAGTGATAACGCCGCGGTATCGCGATCTGGTCAGTTCGACAAAAGTTCGGTCCCCATGCTTCACCCGTTTTTCTACAACACGGCTCCAACCGACGCGATAGTCATTCAGATCGCGATCCCATTCATCGTAAGCGAACGCCTCTTCACCGGCTTCGACAGCCTGCTCGGGCACCTCGTTATGTGACCAAGCTTCAGAGCCCTGGCGATCATCAGGGTCGCCTTCTTCCTCATCGGCGTTCCAGGCGTTGAAAAGATCTCTCAAGTCCTGCATCGACTGTGGACGTTCGTCACGTTTCGCCTTATCGTCGGTCGCGGTCTCGTCTGAGTGATCGTCGTCGTAAGAAAACTCATTCTTATTTTCGGGCTCGTCGCTTTCGATCTCTTCACTCGGCTCGGGAGTAATGTTTTGAAACAGATTGTAAACGCGGCTCGTCGCAAAAAGAGAATCCGCGACCGTGGGGATACTTCCCTTGTCTTTGTTGCTCTGCAAATGTTTTTCAACGACGGTCTCGATCTCTGTAACTATCTGGCTATAAAAACTTCGTGCTTCGTCAGTCGCACCGCCGCAGAGAGTTATCTGGAAAAGAAGTTCAAACGGGACTTGGTGAAATGGGACATCGTAAATGAAAGGCCTGCTCTTGCGAAGAAATTGCTGCATAAGATCAAGGTCTTTGCGAAGCCCTCGGTATGTAGACCGAAGAAGTCTATCGATCCTGGCGTTCTCCATTGTAGTGAAGATCTTCCGCGCAAGTCTGGGTTCAGGAAAGGCATTCAAGACCGCTTTATAGTCGGAACCTTTCGGATGTGATATTGTTCGCTTACTCTTTTCGTGCTGAAGTTCTTGGTCAGAAAGCGCACGTTCTCCTTTTTGGACATCTTCGATATAGCCGGCCAAAGAAAACGCGTCGATCTGATCGGCGGTTGCCGAATAGAGATCTGCGAGATCTGCGAATGCGGCTTTCAGGTCGATCGTATCCTTTAAAAAGGTGCCGAATTCAATCTGCCCAGCTCCGTACGCAGCAAGCACCTTGAAAAGCCGGAAGTCCATCTCCTCGGTTTCGAACTCAGCGATCGTGTTGGGTAAGTAGATCGTTTTGCCGTCGCCAATTCGAGATTCCTGCGGCATTGAGGATTGAGGAGCGATCTCGATATCCCGGCCCGTTAGTCCTTCGATATACATTCGCAGAACATGTTGGACGTTTTCTAGATGTAGACCTGTTCTTGTTTTTCGAAGCAGGTCATTTGAATGACGGGTCTCTAGTGCAAAGTAACTTCGTCTCGCTTTAGTAGGTTCATCGTGCATTTCACGAAGGCCGGTCGTTATCCATTCTTCGTATTGGTCGAGAGATACAATTCGCAAGGCGGAGGCCGACGATCTGAAGGCGGCAAGAGCACTCTCCGCATCGGTTTGCGCGATATCGGCTACGAGCCGGAAAATGCGGCAGATCGCAAACCGTTTTACCTCACCGCTCTGAGCACCTTCCAACTTGATTCCGGCAATTCGATCCAGGAACTTTGGCGTTGCCCTAAGAAATGCGATCAACGTTGCGTTACCCTGAGGAGCTATAACGCCAAGCACATCACACCAGTCGCCGAAAACGCCCGCTTCGTGTCGCAATACCGATCCACCCGCCACTACAAAATGCAACGTAACGCTTCCTCCGTGTTCAAGGAACTCAGCAGCACTCTTTGCTAAAAGGACCGCATTTGCCGGATTCAGTCCATTGAGTGATTCGGGGAGGATAGCCCACAGATCTGCGGTCATCCCGCCCGTTCGATTTGCAAACTGGAAGCCGAGCGCGATAACTGATTCTGCGACCTGGTCGCGGTGCTCCATGTCAGCAACCGCTAAAGATTGCGATACGCCAACGACCTTGATCGCATTCGCAACGGAAGGCGTGTGCTTGAGAAAATCTGAACTATGTTTTGCGGAACGATTTGCGATCTCCGCAGCGAGGCGAAGCATTTCCGTCAGTAACTCATCGTCACCGATCGCTTCCGCAAGTTGTGGAACCATCCTAAACGTCTCGAGGGCGGTCGAACTTGAGAGGACCAACTGCCTCGTGCAAATCTGAAGCGCATAGCTCCTAGCGATCTCAGGAACACGCTCCATCGACGTGGCCGCTTCGCTAAAGAACATTGACCCGGTCTCAACATTTCCCATTGCCAGCCGACGCCCTAGCTCGCCCCATAACCGAAGATCTTCGCTAGAAAGAACCTTGGCAGCCCTCGGCACAGCTTCAACAAAGTCACGGCTTATGCGGAGGCTTACACCGGCCAGAGAAGCGCTCATCTCAACTGCAACGCGTCGCTTTTCAGCGGGCAACCGGCTGAGCTTTGCAGCGAGGCCCGTAAGCAATTCTTTTTGGGAACCCGATTCTTCCATCTCACTTACGAGTTTAGAAATCGATCAAGTTAAAGTCCATCGCACAAACAAACGCTCGGCAGGTATTTGATTGAGATAAGACGGATGATCATGAAGTTCGTTTATAGTAAATCACGAAAGATTTCTATACGTTCTCTGGGTGATGAAGATAATGGCACATTCGTTCTAGGCAGGAACGACCAAATAAAAAGTCACAACTCAAAAACAAGAGATCGGCGTAGAATGTGTGCGGGCTTTTCTATGTTTTTTCTTTACACCGCAAAAAATATTTTCTTTATGATCTGCATTGAAAGCTCGGTGTGTGAGCGATTTTTACCCAGGGTATTCTCCACGCGGTTTAGCCCTTCAAATAAACATTGTGTCGGCGCACTCTACGAAGTCGCAGTAGCACCGTCCGAACCATGTCCTCACGACCAATGATATCATCTTTTGATATCATCCTGATCGAGACCATGAACACCCAAACCTTATGCGAGAGAACGGTTTACGGATGCGGCCGGAGCACGCACGGG
>JBBSKW010000010.1:0-40272 GCA_038256005.1 Pyrinomonadales bacterium | reverse complement strand
TTTCGGGCGGTTATAATCATTCGAAATTCTCAAACATTCAGAATACTTTGGAGGACGATCTTTAATGCTTAACGACTTTAAGAAATTTATCGCACGCGGAAATGTGCTTGACCTGGCGATCGCTGTAATTATGGCGGGCGCATTCGGAGCTATCGTAAAGACATTTACTGACGGCATAATTATGCCGATGGTCGGCTTGCTTACCGGACCTATCGATTTTAAGAGCCGCGTAATCAATCTAGGCACGATGCCGGTTACCAACGGCGAAGAGATCGCCGCCGCGATCGCCGCCAAACAGCCCCTGATAATGTACGGCCAGCTAATCAACGACGTGATCAGCTTTGTCATCGTCGCCTTCGTGATGTTTCTTCTTGCGCGATACGCGATCGGTATCTTTAAACGGCTTGAGATAACATCGGAACCAGCGCCCGAAGAGAAATTGCTCACCGAGATCCGGGATATTTTAAAAGCTAAGTAAGGTTCAACCGCCGAGACGCGGAGTCGCCGAGAAGAAATTGAGAGATCACGAGTTGGTCGATGAGAGTTGAGCGTAGTTTGGCTCGATCACATTATTCTCATTCTCTGCGTCTCAGCGTCTCGGCGGTAAATATCTTCAGGCGTGATGCAGATGTCGAGCGGAATATCGTGATCGGTTACGTCGTCGATCGGCTCGACCGGCGGAAAAAGGCTCAGGCCGACCTTTAGGCAATCCGGCCGGCAACGCGAAAGGAACTTGTCATACATTCCCTTGCCGTAACCGACACGATGGCCGCTTTCATCGAAACAAAGCAGCGGGATAAGTCCTAGGTCGAACTTTTCGGGTTCGGCCTTTTCTGTCCCTACGGGTTCGCGAATTCCCCATTTGTTCTCGGCAAATGGAGTATCGGAATCGAACGCGATGCTTTCGAACTCACCCGTTTTAAGATCGCTTCGTGGTGCGAACGTCTCGACACTTTTCCAATCCTGCCAGATCCGGAAATAGATGTTCGATGTGTCTATCTCTTTGAACTTTGGGATGCGTATAAAGGTGTGCAGCTTATGGACAGCCGCAAGGTCGATCTCTCTAAAAAACCGCTTTGCAATATCTCGGCTCGCGGCAACAACTTCGCCCGGCGAAAGCGATCGCCGTTTATCCGAGTAGATCTTGCGAAGTTCGGCCTTGGTCATTATCCGAAAAACTTTTCGTATTGATCGTGATCTCCGATCCAAACCCACGTAATGGTATCGCCATCTATCAAACCCACAACTCTGAATCCGCGCGAAATTCGAACGGACCATATATTCTCAGCCGAATTTATACATTTGAATCTAAGCGAAGGATGGTTTGGATTCTCGCTCCAGAGTAGATAAGCTTTTTTTGCTCTAAGCTGTAGGGTTTTAGAAAGGCGTGAATGATTTTTCCAGAATGACGGAAGAGTTTTAGACTTCATAGTTTACTGAAATCCAATTCCTCGGCTTTTCCTGCCTTGATCTGTTCTCGGGCCTTGCGGGCAAACTCCGAAAGTCGCGCCGAGGTACGCGTAAAACTCTCGTCCCAGCGTAACTCATCCTTGATCTCTTCGAAGTGATCCGAAATATAACCAGCTACACGCTCGCGAAGATCTTCAGGAAGACCGTCCAGCTTTTTATTCAATTTCTGTACGCCGGAAACACTCATAGTTTGTTTAATCTTACATTCGTATCAATTTTCTTTCAAGAAAAACTGATTCTTTCGATACAAGCAGATCAACCCCGCTTTTTGTTCGGGCGCGGCTTGATAGCGGCTTTGTTTGCGCGAGGCGAAACTATCGACGCGTTGAACTCCGAGCCGCTTTGCAGATCGCGTTCAGATTTCTCATTCAAAAGCTTCGAGTCGGCCAGAATCTTCTGCGCGGCCTTTGCGGTTTTACTTGGTCTTTTTTTAGGTGTTGGCATAATTACTTTGATTTAGGATGCTTGCTCCGTCATGCGGGTGACTTTGATTTTTCGATCCATCCGCCGCCGACAACTTCTTCACCGGTCGCGGTGTCATAAAAAATGGTCGCTTGGCCGGGCGTGATAGCTCGTTGTGGTTCGTCGAAAACGACACGTACACGGGGAACGCGGACGCCCTCGTCCGCGTCTTCCGAAGCCAGAGGATGAATAGTTGCGACGGTCGGGTCGTGGCGATAGCGGACCTTTACTAAAGCTCGCACCGGTTCGGTCGGCTCATCGAACGCGACCCAGTTAACGCCTTTTGCCGTAAACTCAAGTGTATCCAGTTCTTCAGCCTCGCCGACGATTATCTGATTCTTTGCACGTTCTATTTGCAACACGTAAAGCGGCTTTTCGTGAGCGATCCCGAGCCCGCGACGCTGGCCGACGGTGTAACGATGAATGCCAGTATGCTCACCGATCGTTTCTCCGGCCGCATTTACAATGTCGCCGGCCAGAGGCATTTCCGCAGAGCGATCTTCGTGCTCCAAATATCTATCGATAAACTCAGAATATTTTCCATCGGGCACAAAGCAGATCTCCTGCGACTCGGCTTTTTCGGCTGTGTAGAGCTTTGCATCTCTGGCGATCTCCCGCACTTCGCTTTTGAGCATTTCGCCGAGCGGAAAATACGCCCGCGAAAGCTGTTCCTGGTTGAGCTCCCAAAGAAAATAGCTCTGATCTTTCCAATGATTCTTTCCGCGAAAAAGACGATATCGATCTGCTGCTTGGTCGTATTCGACACGGGCAAAATGGCCGGTCGCAACCTTGTCGCAACCTAAGGAAACTGCCATTCGATCGAGCGACGCAAATTTCAAACGTGAATTACAAGCAACACACGGGATCGGCGTTTCGCCACTCAAGTAGCTTTGAACAAAAGGCTCAACCACATCGCGGTCAAAATCCTTTTCGAGATTCAACACATAGAATGGAAACCCAAGTGATTCTGCCACACGCCGAGCGTCATAAACATCATCGAGCGAGCAGCATCGCGAAGGCAACGGATCGCCGTTCTCGTCCACACTTATGCCGCGCCGCTGATTCCACAGCTGCATCGTAAAGCCGACCAACTCGTGTCCCTGCTCCTTTAACAACGCGGCCGCCGCCGAACTATCGACACCGCCGCTCATTGCTACTGCTATCTTCATAACAAATCAACCTAACGAATCAGAATACAAGGTTGGTACGATGCGACAAAACGATTGGCCTGTAAATCCTTAGCTCCGGCGATTGAAATTAACCTTTTTAACATCGGTTTAATGTTTATTTAAGCTGAAATCTATTTGAATGTAACCCAAAACATCTACTCTGATTTTTCTTGTACAAAAGGAAACTCAATCTTAGCCTCCGGCTACATACATCCGGAAAATGCTAAGCCATGTTTAGACCACTAATCCGGAGGATAAATTAAGATGTCAGTTGTCGACGATAATATAATAAGTAATGCATCGAACAATAAAACGTTTGAGGAAGTTATCGCGGAGCGTATGTCGCGGCGCGGATTCGTAGGCGGCATGCTTGCCGCCGGAGCAGTTGTCTCGCTTGGCGGCGTCGAATCGCTTGTAGCCGCAGTTCCAGCAAAGACAAAGGCTGGCAGCACAGCAAGCGCGATGCTTGGCTTTACATCAATTCCCGTTTCAGAACTCGACACGGTCGTCGTCCCGCCAGGATATACGTCTGAAGTACTGATACGTTGGGGCGAACCGGTTTCCGACGGGCCGGCGTTCACAAACGACGCGAGCAGTTCAGCAGCCGATCAGGCAGAACAATGGGGAATGCACAATGACGGAATGGTGTACTTTCCCTTGCAGGGATCGAAACGCGGCCTGCTCGTGGTCAACAACGAATATACCGATGACGTACTATTGTTTCCGGACGGTGCTGCCGGTTGGAATGCTGAAAAGACGCGGAAGTCAATAAATGCACACGGCGTAGGTATCATCGAAGTTGAGGACGTTCGCGGCAATGGTCGAAACGGAACAAGCGGTGGCGGACGAAATGGTACGCGCGGCAACTGGCGTGTTGTTCGCCCTTCGCGTTACGCACGCCGCATCACCGGTTATACGCCGATGGATGTTGCAGGTCCGGCCGCAGGCGATGCTCGTTTACAGACAAGTTCCGATCCAACCGGCCGTCGGATTCTCGGCACGCTGAACAATTGCGCCATGGGCTATACGCCTTGGGGAACATACCTCGCCTGTGAAGAGAACTTTAACGGCTATTTCCGCAAGACAGGAACACGAACACCGCTTGAAGTTCGTTATGGAATTACCGCAGGCGGTTTCGGCTACCAATGGCATACGACCGATTCGCGATTTAGTGCCGACGCGGAACCGAATGAGCCAAACCGTTTCGGATGGGTGGTAGAGATCGATCCTTATGATCCCGATTCTACTCCGGTGAAGCGAACGGCCCTAGGTCGGTTTAAGCACGAAGGAGCTTGGGTACAAGAGGCTCGCGACGGCCGTGTCGTTGTTTATTCCGGCGACGATGAACAGTTTGAATACATCTACCGTTTCGTCTCAAAAGAACGATGGCGACAAGCCCGTGCAAAGGGCCGAAGCCCGCTCGATGAAGGCATTTTGTATGTCGCCAAGTTTAATGCCGATGGAACAGGCGATTGGCTTGAGCTTACGCCCGATAACCCGGCACTCGCTGGTTGGTCGCTTGCGGACATCATGATCAACACACGCGGTGCCGCAGATTTGGCCGGCGCGACAAGAATGGATCGTCCCGAATGGATCGATACTTTCCCTGATTCATTAACGGCGATCGCAACCCTTACGAACAACACCCGCCGTGGTATCGGAACCAATCCGGGCACCGACGCACCAAACCCCCGAGCCGGAAACACCTACGGTCACATAGTTCGCTGGTCGTATCGCGATGACTGGACGGAGAATGATTTCCGCTGGGATATCTTTGCCTTGGCTGGCGACCCGAGCAATCCGGCACATGGCTCTAATATCATTGGCGACAAGTATGGTTCTCCGGACGGCATTTATGTTGACCCGAGCGGACGGCTGTGGATACAGACCGACGTATCAGGCAGTAGCGTTAATCCGGAAAATCGCGCCGGCGCATACAATGGCTTTGGAAACAACCAGATGCTCGCGGCAGATCCGGAAACTGGCGAAACCCGTCGGTTCTTGGTCGGGCCAAATGTCTGCGAAGTAACCGGTGTTTTCATGACACCTGATGAGCGAACCATGTTCGTCGGAATTCAGCATCCGGGTGAAGCGCCATCAGGCGTAAACAACCCGGCAAATCCAAAACGGTATAGCTCGTGGCCGGACGGCGCAGCGGGCACGCGGCCGCGTTCATCCCTGATCGTCATCACGAAAGACGATGGCGGAAAGATCGGGACCTAGGCAACTGTATTTCGAACAAGGGTAGGTCAAGTATTATTAGGCGTCACCGAGATATTTCGGCGGCGCCTCTTAGTTCGCGGATATCAATTGATCTTCGCTCCCTTGATCATTTCGGTTAAGTCGGCGTACCGATTTTATTCTCCAGACCATTTTCACGAATATGACCGTATGGTACACTTCGGTTTCTCATAGTTGAGGTAGTAGAACCATGTATTTAGTACTTGTCTAATTCAGCCGCCCTTTAACGTTTGTCGAGGCCGGTTCGGCATTCACCTGTGGTGCTTTTCTGCGCCAGTTTTCTACATTATTTTTGGAGTTGTTTATGTCTATCGAAGGGCAAGTTCCGTCCGAGCAGGCGGAAAAGAACACATTTTTTTCTATTTTGCGCGAATCGTTCGTCGGGACCGAGCGTGATTTTACGAGCGGATCGATACCGCTTGCGTTGGTTATTCTGGCTATTCCGATGATCTTGGAAATGTCGATGGAGGCGTTGTTTGCTGTTGTCGATACGTTCTTTGTGGCTAAGCTCGGTGCCCCGGCAATGGCGGTAGTCGGGTTAACAGAATCTATTATCGCGCTTGTTTATGCGGTCGGAATCGGGCTAAGCATCGGAGCAACGGCCACGGTCGCTCGGCGTTTTGGTGAGAAAGATCTTGATGGCGCAGCTCGTGCCGCAACACACTCTGTTTACCTCGGCGTGCTTGTTTCCGTGATCATGGGCGCGATCGGAATCATTTTCGCACCGCAGATATATGGACTGCTTGGTGCCGATCAAGAAGTTATCGATCTCGGGATTCCGTTCATGCGAATAATGCTCGGTTCGAGCGCGGTAATTGTTTTTCTGTTTCTTCTCAACGGCATTTTTCGTGGCGCGGGTGATGCGACCGTCGCCCTTCGTGTTCTGGTCGTTGCAAACGGCCTGAACATCATATTGGACCCGCTCTTCATTTTTGGATATTGGTTCTTTCCGGAAATGGGTGTGACCGGTGCAGCGGTTGCAACGGTCATCGGACGCGGTATCGGTGTGGCGTATGCGGGGTGGGCTCTGTTCGGTCGGAGCAATGGCCGGCTCGAAGTGCGTGCCGAACATTGGAAGTTTGATACTGAGATATTGCGAAGCCTTGTTTCCATATCATCTACGGCTGTTCTGCAGTTGCTTGTTACGACGGCGACGTGGAGCGTTCTCGTTCGGATCATCGCCACTTTTGGAAGTGTCGCGATCGCCGGATATCAGATCGGTCTGCGTGTTTTCATTTTTCTGCTGCTTCCGGTCGTCGGGCTTGCGAATGCGGCGGCGGCGCTTGTCGGCCAGAATCTCGGTGCAGGCAAGCCGGAACGTGCCGAGCGTTCAGTCTGGATAGCAGGCGCCACTGCGGCCGTGTTGCTGGGCTCGGTTGGTCTGTTTTTTGTTCTGTTCTCTGACGATTTGGTCGCGATCTTTACTACTGACGCCGAAATTGGAGCATACGGCAGTGATTGCCTGCGGATTATTGGTTACGGGTACGCGTTTTACGGCTTGGCGATCGTCACCGAAAGTGCGTTCAACGGTGCCGGAGATACCTGGACGCCTACGTATATAAACGCGATCGTTCTGTGGCTTTTTGAGATCCCGCTTGCATACTTGCTCGCGAACTACTATGGCCTGGGACCGCAAGGCGTGTTTTGGGCGATAACCATTTCGTTCACGATCTGGACGCTGGTCGCCGCGTTTATGTTTCGCCGAGGTAAATGGAAGCTGAAAGTTGTTTGAGAGCGGATTAACCACAGAGTCCACAGAGAGCACTGAGTTTAATAGTGATTCTCTCTGTGTGCTCTGTGTTCTCTGTGGTAATAATGACGTATGCCCGGTAGATTTCCTGATCCGCTCGAACACGATTTTCCCGAGTGGATTGCGCACGGCGAATTTCTTTATCACGCACGCGATGTGATCTCGTTCGGCGACGAACTGACGATCGAAAATTTGATCGAGGCTTACGGAAATGGCATTTTTCCGTGGCATATGAACGGCGTTCCGCTGCCGTGGTTTTGTCCGGAAAGACGGGCGGTGCTAGAGTTTGCGGATCTTCATATTCCGCGGAGCCTTGAAAAAGAACGACGCAAAGAGCTGTTCGATTTTACGATCGATAAGGCCTTCCCCCAAGTCATCAAAGAGTGTTCTTTAGCCCAACGCAACGGGCAGAAAGGCACATGGATTACCGACGAATTTACTGAGCGGTACACAGAACTTTTCGAGATGGGCTACGTCCATAGCGTCGAGGCTTGGGATGCGAGCGGTGAGCTGGCAGGCGGGCTTTATGGCGTTGACGCAGGCGGAGTGTTCTGCGGTGAATCAATGTTCTTCAAAAAGCCGAATGCTTCGAAACTGGCTTTGCTTTTCCTTCTCGATCATCTTCGGAGGCTCGGCTCGACGTGGCTTGATAATCAAGTAATGACACCACACTTCAAAGCGTTTGGCGCAAAAGAGATCGAACGGGCCGAATTTTTGATAAAGCTCAAAGAAACGCAAGGTTTTAAGTTAAAATTATTCTAACCTTGTGCCGCACCGAGAACGCAAAAATATCAAACCCGGAATGACCGTCGCGATTGTCCTGAAACAAGATCAGCGAACCGGCAAGCAAACTGTCGGAATCGTCAAAGACCTTCTTACAAATTCACCAAACCATCCGCACGGGATTAAAATAAGGCTAACCGACGGACAGGTCGGTCGCGTGCAAAGGATAATCGATAGTTCAGAAGACTTACCAATCATGTAAACGTGAATTACAATTCGATGAATTATGAGAATACCTAGACCAGCAAACATGAGAGGGGCCATCCTTTTAGTATTTCTTAGTCATTCTGTGTTTTTGGCGCAAACCGAGCCTTATAAATACTCGATACCGGAAACCTTGCGTGATGGAATCAAGATTTCGTCGTTGAGGGACGAAGGAATTGATGAGGATAAGGTAGTTGCAGGGACAAAAGCCCTGTTAAAAGGTGACATTCCGAATATCCACAGCGTGCTGATCTTCCGGCACGGGAAACTTGTTTACGAGAACTATTTCACGGGCGAAGACGAAAATCGCGAAACTGGTTCGCTCGGCGTGGTCAAGCATAGTCGAGAAGGTCTGCACGACATACGAAGCATTTCCAAAAGCGTCGTGGCCCTAGCCGTTCTACGGGCTCATGCGCTGGGGAAAATAAAAAACCTCGACCAGCCGATCGCCGGATTTTTTCCGGAATATTCAAGTTATTTTGTCGGTGAGAAACGCAGGATAACGATAAAGCACCTACTAACGATGAGCAGCGGGATAGAGTGGAACGAACATCTTCCGTCCACTGATCCGGCAAACAGTTCGGCCCGGTTGCGGGCGTCGACGAATCGCATCGAATTCATCCTTTCGCAAAAAATGGCTGACAAACCAGGGACCGTTTATAACTATAGCGGAGCCTCTGCACAGTTGTTGGCGGAGATCGTGAACAAATCAACCGGAATGAGGATCGACCGCTTTACAGAGGAATTTCTGTTTAAGCCGCTTGGGATTCGCAATTTCGAGTGGATGGAGAATTCGACGGGTTACCTTTCTGCCGCCGGCGGCCTTCGGCTTCGGTCTCGCGACGTGGCCAAGCTCGGCCTTCTCGTGATGAACCGTGGTAAATGGGACGGCAGGCAGATCATTCCGCAAGACCTGATCAACGACGCAGTAACTCCAAAGATCAAGGCGTCGGAGGATGCAGATGGTTGGAAGACGAATTACGGCTATCAGATGTTTCTGGTAACCTTTCCTGAACGCGGAAAGACCTATTCGCTCGTCGAATTCACCGGAAATGGCGGTCAGAAAGCCTTAATAGACCGGGACAACGACTTGATGGTGGTCATCTCGGCAGGAAACTACGACCGCTCTGGCCTGAAGAAGTCTTCATTCGACATATTACTCGATATTGTCTACCCCGCAATTAAGAAACTAGATCCGCAAACCTGAATATTAATTTGAATATTAATTTATATGAACACAAAGTTTCTTATCTACGGAGCTAACGGTTACACGGGCGAGCTGATCACGCGGTTTGCGGTCGAACGTGGGCTCAAGCCGATCATTGCGGGGCGGAACGAAGCGGCGATCAGAGCGCTGGGTGAGAAGCACGGGCTTGAGCATCGCGTATTTTCGCTCGATGAGACTGCGAAGCTCGATGCAGCACTCAACGAGGTCGATATGGTGCTCCATTGTGCCGGTCCATTTTCGCTTACGTCGCGGCAGATGGGCGAGGCTTGCCTTCGGACTAAGACACATTATACCGACATCACCGGAGAGATAGCGGTCTTTGAAGCGTGTGCCGCAGGCGACCAAAAGGCGAAAGACGCCGGAATTATGGTAATGCCCGGCGTCGGGTTTGACGTGGTGCCGAGCGATTGTCTCGCACGGCATTTGAAAAATCGACTGTCGACAGCAACAAATCTATCGCTAGCTTTTTACGGTATGGGCCGAATGTCGCACGGCACGCAAGCAACGATGACGATGAACGTAGGCAAGGGCGGCGCGGTTCGCCGCGACGGAAAAATAATGCCTGTTCCCGCAGCCTGGCGAACGCGAGACATAGATTTCGGTGAAGTTAAAAAGACCGGTGTGACCATTCCGTGGGGCGATGTTTCGACCGCATATCATTCGACCGGCATTCCGAATATCGAGGTCTATACGATCGTTCCTGCGAGTGCTCTCAAGGCGATGAAGATGAGTCGCTATCTCGGATGGCTGTTCGCAACCGGCCCGATTCAAAAATATCTTCAAGGCAAGATCGCGTCCGGCGGCCCGAGCGACTCTGAACGAGCAAAAGGTAAAACGCTGCTCTGGGGCGAAGCGAGCGATGAACAGGGAAATCGCGTTGAAGCGCGTTTTCAAGGTCCGGAAGGTTACACGATGACCGCTATTGCAGCGTTAAACATCGCTGAGAGGATCCTCAGCGGAAATTTCATTCCAGGTTATCAAACTCCTGCAAAGGCCTATGGTGCCGACCTTGCACTCGAGATCGAAGGCACAGCCCGACAAGACGTTGAGTGAAAAAAGAATGGCCAGACCGAGCAGAAACTTATTCACCATTCCGCCGATGGCGCAGAACATAACTCCGATGCCGACGACCGAACCGACCGGCTGTTTCGGAAACATGTCTGGGGAGAGCGTAAAAAGGTTTGCCGACCAACCTTGATGGGCAGCGGCCGCGATACCGATTAGAACAACGGCAAGTCACAGATTCGAGGTTATCGATGCGATCACGATCGGCACCACGTCAAATGCACAGACTAGCATCGCGGTCTTTCGCGAGCTGTTTATCGACCAGCCCATTTTGATCAGTTTCGACGACATATCCGCCGCCGATACTGCCGACATCTGCAATTATATAAATCACCGCGATCGGGAAACCGAAAGTTTTAAGATCAAGCCCATGCTGCTTTTGCAGAAAATCCGGCAGCCAAAAGATATACCCTCGGCGCCTTAACCATGACCACACCCGGCGACACCTCAATGTCCACTGGCGAAGAGGTCTTTCGAACTCCTAATAAAAACCGACGCCACAGCCCGCCGCTGAGAGTGAGCGCCAAAGCGATACTTTGACTTTGTATCGTAGCTGGACGATACTTATCTCGCCTTAAGTCTTAGGAGCAAAACCGAAAAATTATGGCTACAAATTACGTCTCGTGTCCGAGCTGTCATTCGCAAAATCCGGGAAATTTTACGACCTGTACAAATTGCGGAACGATGTTGCCGATCAGCCCAATGCCGATGCAGCCTGTCGGCGGCGGTTATGCCAAACAAATACCTGGCGCCGAGAAAAAGATCGCGGCCGGCCTCTGCGGTATCTTGATCGGCGGATTGGGAATTCATAAGTTCGTGCTCGGGTACCAACAAGAGGGGATCATTATGCTCTCGGTCTTTTTGGTCTCGTTCGTTATTGCGATCATCACATGCGGCATCGCCACGCCGCTCGTAATGATTCCGGGCATTATTGGACTCATTGAAGGAATCATATATCTCACCAAGTCCGACGAAGAATTTGTCCAAACTTATATCGTAAACAAAAAACCCTGGTTCTAAACGAGTGTTTACTGGAATCATCGAAGAACTCGGGTGCGTTTCGGCATTGGAGAACCATGCCGGAGGCGTCCGAATTTCTATTTCAGCATCGACCGTGACCGAAGGAACTGTCGATGGTGATTCGATCGCGGTTAACGGGGTCTGCCTCACGGCCATCGATCTAATACCGGCCGGATTCTCCGCCGATGTGTCTCCCGAAACTCTGAACGTTACGACTATCGGGCAACTCGCCGTCGGCTCGCCCGTCAATCTCGAACGCGCTGTGACGCCCATGACGCGGCTTGGCGGCCACATAGTTCAGGGTCATGTCGACTTCCAAGGGACATTTCTCGGTGCCGAGCAGAGCGGAGATTTCTGGACCGTGCGTATCGGCTTTCCGACGGAAATGGCTCCGTATCTTATCTACAAAGGCTCGGTCGCGGTTGAAGGGATCAGCCTAACCGTCGCGGCGCTCCACGAGGATTCGTTCGAGATAGCGCTCATCCCAAAGACCTGGGAAATGACGAATCTCTCGGCCCTTAAACCCGGCGATCCGGTTAATCTGGAAGCCGATCTAGTCGCGAAATATATTGATCGAATGATGTCTTTACAGAATATTCGCCCGAAATGAAAATTATTTGACGTTTTTAGAGTTTACTCAATCGCCTAAACGAAATCTTAGCTTAACCTTTAGTTTACTTTTGACGCTTTATTGAAAAAGGCCATCCGTGAGTACGGACAGCCTTTTCTTTTATGAGCTGGTTAACAGATTACTTCGCTCCGCCGGCCAGTTTCCCGATAAGCGAGAACAGCGGAAGATACATCGCGATTACGATCGAGCCGATGGTTATACCGAGGAATGCGATCAGGACCGGTTCGATCAAGGCAAGTAGATCAGCGATAGCTGTATCTACTTCTTCTTCATAGAAATCGGCGATCTTGCCGAGCATCGCATCTAGTGCACCGGTCTGTTCACCGACGCCGATCATTTGGCCGACCATGTGCGGAAACACCTTGGTCGCCTTGAGTGGTTCGACGAAGTTTTCACCGCGTTCAACGCCGGCCCGGACCTTCATTATCGCATCCTCAATAACTACGTTGCCGGCTGTCTTCGAAGTGATCTCAAGTGATTGCAGTATCGGAACTCCCGACGACAGCAACGTAGAAAGAATTCGCGAAAACCTTGCCACCGCGACCTTCCTTAAAATCGGTCCGAAGATCGGCAGTTTCAGTAATAGCGTATCGATCTGCCACTTGCCCTGTTTGGTCTTGTAGTAAAACTTCACGCCGACACCGGTAGCGATCAAACCAACGAGCAAACTTAGTCCGCCCCAACCGGCGAGAAATCCGCTTATGGCCATGACGATTCGGGTCGGCAATGGAAGCAGTTCGCCCGCACCGAGAAGGCCGATAAAGATCTGTTCGAACTGTGGAATAACGACGACCATGATGACCGCGATGGCACCGATCGCAACGGCAATCACCGCTGCCGGATAGATCGACGCAGAAATGATGCTCCGTTTTAGTTTGACGACCTTTTCGATCAACGTCGCAAGCCGCTGCAGGATAAGGTCAAGCACACCTCCCGTTTCGCCCGCTTCGACCATGTGCGTATAGAGCGGATCGAAGACCTTCGGATGCTTCTGCATTGCAGCAAAAAGCGTTGCGCCTTCTTCAACGTTCTGCCGAACCTGCCGCAGTACGTCTTTGAAGAACTGGTTCTGCTGCTGTTCCGCCAAAATATCCAGACACTGAACAAGGGGCAGACCGGCATCGATCATTACTGAAAACTGACGCGTGAAAACGGCGAGTTCTTTTGAACCAACCTTTCTGCGATGGCCGATCTTTGGTATCGAAATAACGCGGCCTTTTTCGGTGGCCTGCGTCATAATGATCTGGTCGCGGCGAAGCAATGCGCGTAGCTCGTCCTGGTTATTGGCTTCGCGCTCACCAGCGACGATCTCGTTCATTCGGTTTCGTCCTTTAAATACGTATGTTGGCATTGTCGTCTATGCTCCTTTAGTGTCGGAACGCCGGTGCGATGCCCGGCAAAAAGATAATTTTATTTAACTTGCGGCCGTTGTCCGATTGACCGGCCCTGGGCATACGGGCTGCCCGCGGGCGGCATTGCCGGTTTTCCGGTCGGGCTCGTATATGAGGTGTTGAGGCCAGAACCGCGGTCGATCAGGTCCCGGAGCTCGTCGGCATTCGAACTTCGCTGTATCGCCACGTCGGCCGTAATTGTCCGTTTATGAACGAGGGTTGCGAGAGCCTGATTGAATGTCTGCATACCGTATTTATCCTGCCCGGTCTGCATCATCGAATAGATCTGGTGGATCTTGTCTTCGCGGATCAAGTTGCGGATAGCGGCGTTGGGGATCAGTATCTCGAGCGCCATCACGCGGCCATCGCCGGTCGATTTTGGTAAGAGCGATTGGCACATGATCCCTTCAAGGACAAGCGATAGCTGGGTTCGAACCTGTGCCTGCTGTGCCGAAGGAAAAACGTCGATGATACGGTTGATGGTCGAATAGGCGGAGTTTGTATGAAGTGTTGCAAAGGTCAAATGTCCGGTTTCGGCGATACGCAACGCCATTTCGATCGTTTCGAGATCTCGCATTTCGCCGACGAGAACGACGTCCGGATCCTGGCGAAGAGCCGTACGAAGAGCGGAACCGAACGAGTGCGTGTCGGCAGCAACTTCACGCTGGTTGATAACACAGTTCTTGTGGTTATGTAGAAACTCGATCGGGTCTTCGATGGTCAAAATATGGTCGTGACGGTCAATGTTTATCTTATCTACCATCGAAGCAAGTGTCGTCGACTTACCCGAACCGGTCGGCCCGGTAACCAATACGAGACCACGCGGCTTCTTGCAAAGGTCTGACACCACCGGCGGAAGGCCCAGAGCATCAAACGATTTGATCTCATATGGGATCGCACGAAACACCGCACCGACCGCGCCTTTTTGATTGAAGAGATTGGCACGAAATCGCGACATTCCCTTAAGGCCGAACGAAAAATCGAGTTCGAGATTTTCTTCAAAACGGTGTTTCTGCGCGTCGGTCAAGACGGAGTAGGCAAGCCTTTTCGTATCGGCGGGTGTCATCGGAGGAATGCCCGGAAGTGCCGACAAATGACCGTGAACTCGGACCTGCGGAGGCGAATTGGTTGTTAGATGGAGGTCGGAACCGCCGGCATCCGTCATTTTCTTAAGAAGCTCGGGCAGCGTTATCTGCGAGGCGGCGTTTTCTGTCTGTTCGTAACTCATATGGCGGGTGGTCAAGGGTAGCCGCGGCCGTGTGGCTGGCCGCGGCATGGTTAATTTGAGGTAGGACTAGTCTTTGGTTGCTTGCTGAACACGGCTAGGTGCCTGGAGCGAGCGGATCACATTCTCGGTCTCTTCGGCGACCTTTTCAGCAGCATCGGAACTCGAATTCGTGGTTACGCTATAGATCTTTCCGTTCGATTCGGTGAAGTAGAACATACGCGATTGGATGGCTCCGCTTCGTCCCTGCGATTGAGCGACGACGACGTAGACTGATTTTCCACCGATCTCTTTCTGGAAATCGTTAACGACCCAACCGTTCTCGCGGATCATGCGATTGATAACTTCTCGACGAAGAGACGTGGTAGCGACACCGCCAACAGCACGGTTACGGCCCGTTGCAACGGTTTCACCCGATGCTGAACCCACTACGGTGATGGCTGCAGAACCGGCATCGCCGCCGCGCCCGTTCTCGACCTTAAATCGAACTTCGGAATCGTTCGCGGTGTCTGCCTGCCAATTTTTCGGTGCCGCCTGACCTGAGGGCATCACTACCGATTTCTTCGGCCTTTCGGCATTCGGTTTAGCGCTCGAAGCGGTTATGCTTCCATCAACTTCAGCCTGGCGGGTCTTTGCCATACGAAGCTGGCGCAAGCGAAGTTGGCGTTGGCGTTGTGCCAATGATTTCTTACGGCTTTCCTGCGCCCGGTATAGCTGCCACCATCGCTTAGAATATTTTTTTACACCTTTCCATTCTCGCTTTTTCTTATACTTGCGAGTTTTTTTCGTACCTGCTTCCGCATATTCCGTTGCCAGCGGAACGATCGCTCCAATGCCGATCAGTAATGCTATCGATAATGCTATTGCCCTTACCATACGTCCTCCATTGGTGTTAGATCACCGTTTCTTTGACGACCTCTTCGATCGTCGTGATACCCTCGCGGATCTTGCACAAACCCGATTCGCGAAGAGTTATCATTCCAAGTTCGATCGCCTTCCTTCTCAGCTCGATCGCACTTGCGCCAATAATTATCAGTTCACGGAGTTCATCCGTGATCTCCATAACTTCGTATAAACCTACGCGGCCTTTGTAACCGGTGTTCAAGCAAGCGTCACAGCCGCGACCCTTGTAAAGCTTTAGGTTCTGTGATTCCTCTTTCGAGAACCCGACTTCGAGCAACCCCTCGGGCGGCACGTGGACCGACTCTTTACAACTGGAACAAATGCGGCGAATAAGCCGCTGTGCCTGGATCAAGTTAACGCTTGTCGCAACCAGGAACGGCTCGATGCCCATATTGACGAGCCGGGAAATGGTCGATGGAGCATCGTTCGTGTGAAGTGTCGAGAGAACCAAATGGCCGGTCAATGCAGCTTTGATCGCGATCTCGGCGGTTTCAAAGTCGCGGATCTCGCCTACGAGGATGATGTTCGGATCCTGTCGCAGGAACGACCGAAGCGAAGCAGCAAAGTTTAGCCCGATCTGCTCCTTCATCTGGACCTGATTTATCCCTTCGAGGTTGAATTCGACCGGATCCTCGGCCGTCATGATATTTGTTTCGGGCGTGTTCAGCGTTTGAAGCGCCGAATAAAGCGTGTTCGTTTTTCCCGAACCGGTCGGCCCGGTCACGAGTACCATTCCGTACGGGTTGGCGATATTGCGCTTGAATTTTTCAAGGCTTTCAGGTTCAAAACCGAGCTTGGTCATATCAAGCATCAGCTTGTCTTTGTCGAGCAGACGAAGCACTACCTTTTCGCCAAAGAGCGTCGGCAACGTGGAGACGCGGAAATCGAGCTCTCGCGACCGATCGTCAACCCTTACCTTGATCTTAATACGCCCGTCCTGCGGAAGCCGCTTTTCGGAAATATCGAGCTTCGACATGATCTTCAAGCGCGAGATCAGCGGATCACGAAGTTTCATCGGCGGATGCATAACATCGTAAAGAACACCGTCAATTCGGAAGCGGATTCGGAAATCTTTCTCATAAGGCTCGACGTGAATATCCGACGCCCCACGGCGAAGGCTGTCGACCATCAGCACGTTTACTAGACGGACGACCGGCGCATCTTCACTCGCTCGGGCAAGCGTTGCGAGATCGATCTCTTCGTTATCCTGAACAAGTTCGAATTCTTCATGGCCGGAGGTTTCAAAGTCGAATGTCTCAAGAGTGACGTCGAGGTCAGCGTCCGAGAGTTTTACGTCGATCTTTGACGGCTTATTGCCGTTTCTCACCTGTTTGCCGTTTCTTCCGTTCTTTGAACCGTTTTTATCTGCTTCGAACCCAGACGCCTGGTCGAAAATATCTATTTGGGTCGAGCCGCTGTAGTACTTTCCGATCGACATTTGGATCGAAACTTCGGAGGCGATCACGGGCTCGACATTTAGACCTGTCATGAACTTGATATCGTCCATGGCGAAAACGTTTGTCGGATCTGACATCGCCAAAGTCAGCGTCGCACCTACCTTTGAAATGGGTAGGACCGTATACTTTAACGCGACCTCTTGCGAGATCAACTTGATAACGTCGTTATCTATCTGAAAGAGGTCAAGATTGATGGAGGGAATCCCGTATTGACGAGACAAAACAGCGGTAATTACGTCATCCGAAATAATGCCGAGCTTGACGAGGTTAGTTCCGAGGCGGCCTCCGCTGGTCCGTTGATAGTCCAATGCCTCGCGTAACTGCTGTGGGGTCACCAGATTTTCGCGGACAAGAATTTCCCCTAGTTTTGTTGACATCAGTTTTGAATGGCTTCCTCGGGCTGCGACAAGGCACCAAGAGAATAAAGCGAGTTTTAATTAGAAAGCGAGGGTGTAAACAACGATGATAAACACCGTTGAAGCACAATAATAGATGTTTGACCCCGAACTGTCAAGCAATTCTTTCTGACCGAATAGGTAGTCAATTTAACGGGTAATGAATTGTCCAACGATGTAAACTTTGGAACGACGGGATGCATCAAACATTTTCAGGGTACAAGTACGGGGTTCGGAGTAGCGACGCCGATTTCACTCTAGACGATCATAATTATGCTTACTAAATTGTCCTCATTTCTCACGATCATCCTTTTTTCGATCGTTTCCGCGACGGGTCAGGGTTCTGCGATAACTAAAACGGATCTGGCGCCCGCAGAGATTGATCGAATTTTAAAGAAAACTACTGAAAATGAGGGTGCTTTCCGCGAAGCACTCAGCAATTATGTCTTTGATCGGAGCGCGACGATCCAAACGGTCGGTATGGGTGGACAGATCACTGGAACTTATCGCCGCGATTCGTTTTTGACCTTTACCCAAGATGGAAAACGCTTTGAACGGATCACATTCGCACCTGTTTCGACGTTGACCGAGATCTCGGTAACTCCTGAAGATCTTGAAGATCTCGGGGGCGTAAACCCCTTTGCGTTGGAACCACGAAACTTCTCACTCTACAATTTTAGCTTTCTGGGAAAAGAGAAGATCGATGACCTAGACCTTGAGGTGTTCGAGGTAGAGCCTAAAGTGATGCCGGATCCCAAAAAAGGCATTCGTTTATTTTCTGGGCGCATCTGGATCGACGACCGGGACCTCATGATCGTAAAATCCAGAGGGAAGGGTGTACCGGAGACCAAGAACAACAAATATCCGATAGTTGAAACTTGGCGCGATAATGTTGACGGCAAGTATTGGTTTCCTGCACTGTCTTCGGCAAATGATGAGCTGGTTTTTGGCAGCGGACAGGTCGTTAAACTTCGAATGAAGGTTAAGTACGAAAACTACAAGCTCGGCCGCACAGATGTCAGAGTTATCGAAGAGGAAGATGCCGTCGTTGAACCGGTAGCGAGTCCGACGCCGAAGAAACCTTAAGGCTTCATTAGCGGTCCCGTACTATGCTAACGCCTTGGCGACCGCTGCCCGTGTTTCACCAATAACTTCAGCGATATCACGGCCTTCGGTTTCAACCGGCGGTAACAGGATCATTTCGATCGTTCCTGAAAAAGCAACGCCCTGTTTCTTGCCCATCATCCAGTCCGTGTTTCGAATAGCAACGGGAACGATCCGCGAATTATTCTGAATGGCCAGGTGAAACGCTCCTTTCTTGAACGGCAGGAGTTCGCCGGGCATTGCTCGCGTTCCCTCCGCAAATACGCCGAACGAAAAGCCATCTTCCATCACCTTCCGGGCCTTTTCCATCGATTTGCGGGCACGCTCAGGGTTTGATCGGTCGATCGCAAATATCTTTACATAATGCATTCCCTGACCAAAAATTGGAACTTTCAGAAGTTCTCTTTTAGCGACGAGGCCCATCTTGTGGCCGGTGTGGAAAAAAAGCGTAGCGGTATCAAGATAAGACCGGTGATTAGAGACGAAGACAAAGGATTCGTCTTGCGAAAGCTCCTCGCCGCCGCGGACGTCAATCTTCGCTCCGCAGGATCGCAGCCAGACATTCGCTCCAAATCTAGCGATCGGATATAGCCAATTTTTGCGATTGATAAGCCCTAATAAGATGAGTGCTGGAGGGCCGATGACAAGCAATAGAAATCCGGCAACAAACCACGACCACCAATAGCGAAGTTTCCCAACAACACGAGATTTGCTATGCTCCTTTACAAGAAACGACAGTTTTCTGTTGTCCTGTATAGCCAGGAATTCCTCATCGCTAAGACCCGAAACCTCGGCTGCCGACACCGTATCAATATGAATATTTTCCGTCTTTTCCATGTACCGATGTTTGTGCTGATTCTACTTTTTTCTACGGCAATTGTCGCACAGCCGCCGAGCCCGCGTTCGGTCCTTGGGTTTACACCGGCTGACGACAGAACCATTGCGGATTGGACTCAGATCCTTGATTACTTCACAAAGCTCGATGCAGGTAGCGGGAAGGTTACCGTAAAGGAATTCGGAAAGTCTACCCTAGGTCGGCCGATGATCGTTGCGTTCATTTCATCGGAAGAGAACATCAAGAATCTCGATCGTTATAAGGAAATGAACCAGAAGCTGGCAGATCCCAGGCGAATTCCTGAAGGTGGCATCTATGACGAACTCGGTATGATCGTGAAGAACGGAAAGACGATCGTCTCAATTTCAGCATCGATCCACTCAAATGAGATCGTCGGCTCCCAAATGTCGATGAATCTCGCCTACGAACTTGCAACCGGAACCGATGATGAAACAAAAGAAATACTCGACAACACCATACTTTTGCTAATCCCTTCATCGAACCCGGATGGCATTGATATCGTCGCAAATTGGTACCGAAAAACCCTTGGGACGAAGAGCGAAGGCACGGTTCCGCCCGAGCTTTATCACCATTACGCCGGCCACGATAACAATCGCGACTGGTTCATGCTGAATCTCAAAGAGACGCAGGCGATAACGAAGCTCTATTGGCAGGAATGGTTTCCGCAATTCGTTTTTGACGTTCACCAAATGGGACAAACAGGTCCGCGGTTTGTGATACCGCCTTTCTTTGATCCGCCGAATCCGCGGATCGCGCCATCGATCGTTCGCGAAGTTGGTTTGATCGGTTACAAGATGGCCGCCGATCTACAATCGAAGAACATCAAAGGAATCGCGACCAATACAACGTTCGATATGTGGTGGCACGGCGGCTTTCGATCTGCTCCGTATTATCACAACTCGATCGGCATTTTGTCAGAAGCGGCGAGTGCAGATCTGATGTCGCCGGTAACGATAACGAAGGAGCAGATGCAGCGGACGCGGCCCGCTCGCGGCCTAAATTCGCCGCTCGAGAATGTCATCTCGCATCCGGACCCTTGGGAAGGCGGCGTGTGGCGTCCGGCGGATATCAACCAGATCGAGATAACTGCATCTCGCGCATTGCTGCAGATGGCGGCGAAGTTTCGCGGCCGATATCTAAAAAATTTTTACGACCTGAACAAGGCAAATCTTCGACTAAGCAGTTCGGAACCAAAGGCATTCGTGATCATCGCCGGCCAGCCAAACGCCGAGGCAGTTGCCCGGTACATTGAAATTCTTCGTTGGCAAGGAATCGAAGTTCACGAAATGACCAACGAGCTTTGGGTCAAACACAGCCCGACCGAGGAGTTCCACGAAATTCCGCTCGGCAGTTTTTTGGTGTTCACCGATCAGCCGCAGAAGAACAACATACTGAGCCTGTTCGAGAAACAGGTCTATCCGAACCGTATCAATGCGAACGGCCAGCCCGATCCGCCATACGACGTTGCCGGTTGGACGCTGCCGCTGCAAATGGGTGTCGAAACATACGAGATCTGGGATATCCGCGAACGCGAAAAATTTAACAGCACAATCAAGCCGGTCTTAAATTCGACTCAGGTTCGGTCACGGCTTGATCTAAAGCCCGCTGCAGAAGCCTTTCCGAAATTAACTAATCCGCTAAAATCACCGGCCCGCGTCGGTCTTTACAAGCCATTCTTTTCCTCGATGGACGAAGGCTGGACGCGGCTTGTATTCGACAATCATTCGATCAAATACTCTTCCATTTCGAACGCAAACATTCGTCAAGGGAAATTGGATGTCGATGTTCTGATACTCCCCGCGGATTCCGAAACCCAGATCTTGAATGGCATCAGTGCCGATAGATATCCGGCCGAATTTGCGGGCGGCATCGGCGAGGCCGGGGCGGAGAATCTGAAGAAGTTTGTGGAAAACGGCGGCAAACTTATTTGTTTCGACGATTCGTGCGGGCTCGTGATAAAGCGTTTCGGCTTACCAATCAAAAATATTCTGAGCGGCGTTCCGCGCAACGAATTCTACAATCCAGGTTCCATCGTGAACCTTGAAGTAGACACGACACTTCCGCTTTCAAAGGGCTATGCCGCGACCGTTCCAGCATATTTCACAAACAGCTCCGCATTCGACGTTGAAGACGAGAACAAAGTGAAAAAGATCGCCAAGTATGCACTGAAGGAAACGCTTCTTTCGGGATGGATGCTGGGAACCGACAAGATCATCGGCAAGACCGCACTCGCCGAAGCTCCGTACGGCAAAGGGAAGATCTTGCTGTTCGCATTCCGCCCACAACACCGCGGGCAAACGTGGGCGACATTTAGATTTATTTTCAACGCGTTAGAGAAGTGACCCGTCAAAGGTCGGCAAACTTAGAATTCGAAACTACCCTGCGACCCTGACAAGGTGCGTTCACATTTTTCCCAGTAGCCGAAGAACGAAGGGAAATAGCCGCTGACGGGAAGCGTCCAATCACGATCCTCTTCTATTCCGGAGTAATGATGATTCAACGGATGCTCTTTGTAATAGATATGGAGCGGCCCGTGGCTTTCGATCAGCTCGGCGAAATCACCGACGTACAAATGAATTCCGTCAATGTTTTTCGCAAGCGCGAGCAAAAAGTCCAACACCTTTTGCGAGACCCGATATTTCTCGAAATGTGAAGACTCGAGCAAGAGGATCCGGTTCGCCTTCACCCCATTTTCCAATTCGGATCGACATTGCACGCCGCAGCCGCTACGTACATTCGAGCGTGGTTATGCATGTAACCCGTTTCGTAAGAGCGATCGCATTCTACCATTCGTCCAGACACCTGAGTTTTCGAAACTAGAGCTTTCGCGATGTGAAAATTCGTGCGATGAAGAATGTTCTAATGGGCGTCGCATTATTCTCACCTAGCACGACTAAGTTACCCGAGCTATCGACAACTGATTTAAGGATCGCAGTATCTGATTGATAATCGAGCCTTATCTGAGAGGCGCCGTAATTGCCAAACTTAATATCGAAAGTGCGAGACGGGCGGGGTTCAACGATATAGTACAATGCTCAAAGAATGTTACCTAGAATTACCATTATTGCCACTGTCACTACACTCTTAGCGGTCATTACTCTGTATGGCGGCCCCATCAAAGAAACGTTCAAGTTACCTTCGGAACCGTTGATCCGCATTGGCCTTTCGACGAATTCGGGTTCGATTACGATAACGACGACTGATTCGCAGTTGGTTGCGTTTTCGCCGGAAGAAGCGAGTAGGAATCTTGCGACAAATCGTGTGACCGTTGCTGCAAGGGCCTACCGGCCGGATGTGATCGAGCAGTACATATTTGAACTCCAAAATTTCCCAACTGCGGCTGAGGCGAATGCTGCCGCGGAATCCATTCGCGAAGAGACCGGTGAAACAGCACTTGTCAGCATCGATCCGGTAAAGAATACATGGCGCGTGTGGATCGGCGAGCCGAAAGACTCGCGCGAAGACGTTGATGCATTCAAGGCAATGCTTGCCGTAAAGGGATTCGAAGATGTTGTGGTACTGACCGAAAAAAAGACTGTTCATTCTGATGATGCGGTAGCTCTTTCACGTCAGATCCGAACGGCCGGTAAGTCGGATGTCCGAAGCATAGTGAAATCCACGTCGTCTATTCAGCCTATTGGGCCGGACGTTGTAGGGGCAAATCTCCGCGAAGTGATCGTAAATGGCGCAAGCGAAGCCGCGCAATACGCAACTCTCAAAGCCGTTTCGTTTGGTTCATTCAATGAACGGGCCGTTCCGGTGCGGCTGAATGGAAAAGAATATCGCGGCAAGATCGAAGTATTTGTGAACGCAAACGGTTCGCTCACCGTAGTGAATGTAGTTCCGATCGAAGACTATTTGCTTGGCGTTGTTCCGGCTGAGCTTTCTCTCCCGAGCTTGGAAGCTCAAAAGGCCCAAGCGGTGGCTGCACGAACCTACGCTATCGCCAACATCGGCGGTTACGGAATAAAAGGTTTTGATATGGTACCGACCGTTTGGTCGCAAGTTTACAAAGGTGTTTCGATCGAAACAAAGATGGGAACGCAAGCTGTTCGCGAGACTTCCGGAATGGTCGCGATGCACGGGGGCAAGCCGATAATGGCCTTCTTTACATCGACTTGCGGCGGACGGACGGAAAATTCCGAAAACGTTTTTAACCAGGCCGAACCCTATCTTCGCGGTGTTGAATGTTCGCTCGAGGGACGGAAGCATTTCGAACCATTCTCGATCAAAACGGTCCGGAAGCCGGCCAGACTGCGCGATGGTTCGAATGTGGAACTAGCCCGGCTTATGTCCTTGTTCGCGGTCAACGGTTTTACACTGAACACCGCCGAGATCACGGATGAATGGCTCGAAGAGCAACCCACCGTTGGTGAAACCTCAAACTGGTTGAATCGGGTGGCCGCACGCTTCGGAAAGCCATTTCCTAACGTGACAAAGGAATCATTGAAGCCGCTCGAACTTGCCCGGTTTCTTGCAAGTTTTGCTTACGGCCCGGGCGAAGCAGATACGCTGTTGAGCGATTCGGACATCAATTATCACCTTTCGTTTGATGATGCCGCCGAAGTTCCAAAGGAACACCGTGCCGAGCTCGCGATGCTGATCCGAGATGGACTTTTCTCGCTCCGGCCCGATCACACGCTCCATCCGAACAAGCCGTTTTCAAGAGCAGAATTTTTGCGGCTAATTCGCCAGATCTTTGAGAAAAAGAAGTGGATGCCTGTTCTGCAATCTGGAACGGCTCGTCCGACTGTCGATGGAAAATTGGTTTTGCGGGTAGGCAGAACCGACCGACCTCTGACCGTTCGCCCTGACGTCTTCTTGTTTCGAAAATACGGCGATGTTTCCTACTCAATGAGGGAGGCGTTTCTGCTTGGCGGGGAAGAAGTGCAGTTTCAGGCCGATCCCGCAGGTGCTGTTCTCTTTTTGGAAATTACTCCTACATCGACACCGACCGTGGCTGAAAGCATGTCGCCGTTCACAAACTGGCGCGAATCGCTATCGGCCGGTGCGGTGCAGCAAAGGCTTTCGCGTTACGTTCGAGGTATCGGCACGCTCAACGATGTGAATATCAAACAAAAGGGTTATTCGCGCCGGGCGACCGAAATCGAGATCATTGGTTCGAACGGCACGAAAACCCTAAAGGGCGGAAAGATCCGTTCGGCTCTTCGGCTCCGTGAACAGCTTTTCGTGATGGATAAACGCTATTCCGGTAACACCGTTACGAACTACACGTTTATCGGCCGCGGCTGGGGCCACGGTGTCGGAATGTGTCAGTACGGTGCCTACGGCCTAGCAAAAATGGGGGTAAAATACGACGCCATTATCAAGCACTATTACACCGGCGTGGATGTTACAAAAGCATACTAATGGGATGTATTGGTGCTTGTATCCTTAAGGACCTGGATACGATGAGATAGAACTCGGCTGATCGTTTAGGAACGCGAAAGTTCTTCGTTTACAATGCTCGGCATGGACACGTTCTCGGCCGCTCTACTGCTGTTTTTAGTGATGGACCCGCTAGGGAACATTCCGCTTTTCATGACCACGCTTAAGAAGGTCGAGGCAAAGCGGCAACGCTTCGTTGTGATCAGGGAACTATTGATCGCATTTGCGGTACTGGTCGGATTTCTATTTTTGGGCCAATATCTTCTTCGTCTTTTACATCTTTCGGAAACCGCTTTAA
The DNA here is from genome assembly GCA_038256005.1 of Pyrinomonadales bacterium. Taxonomy (GTDB): domain Bacteria; phylum Acidobacteriota; class Blastocatellia; order Pyrinomonadales; family Pyrinomonadaceae; genus OLB17. The sequence goes on along the minus strand of JBBSKW010000010.1, from coordinate 15,232 downwards.
CCACCGCGGGCGGGATCATCTTAATGATAATCGCCCTTAAAATGATCTTCCCGCGACGCGACAGTTCGTTGGAAGAGGATGTTGAGGGCGAGCCGTTCATCGTACCGCTCGCAATTCCTTATGTGGCCGGACCTTCAGCGATGGCTACCGCATTATTGTTAATGAGCCGCGAACCGGCTCGTTGGCCTGAATGGCTACTGGCGGTTGTGCTGGCGTGGTTTGGCTCAGCGGTCATCATTTATTTCTCAAGTTACTTCGCCCGCTTTTTCGGCGAAAAAGGCCTCGTCGCGATCGAACGCCTGATGGGAATGTTGCTCATCACCGTCGCGGTTCAGATGCTCTTGAACGGGATCGGAGAATTCATCGCGAGGTCAGGCGCGCAATGAATTTCGTATATCGTTTACTACTTATTATTTTTACTATCTTCGCAGCATACTGGCCGTCACAGGCTCAAGCTGTTTCGACCGCCGCCGCTAAGGGTTCAGAGACCGCAAAGGCTGGATTCAAGAATGAAAATGACATCGCAGCAAAGTTCGTAAATTGGAAAAGCGACGAAGATGCTAAGAGCTGGCTGCGAACAATGGCGTATGATCCGTTAGACGTAACCAATGTCACGACCTCCAAACCGAGCGGTGAAAAGACCGACGTTCGTGTTTTAGTAACGACGCCTAAAGGCACGGTCACGCACGGCATTTCGATCAAGCTTGTTAGTAGTGGGAACGGTTTTAATCAGATCGATAAGCGTTGGCTGCGTCAATACGCTGCCGCTTGGAAGATGCCGCCGGAGATAGTGGCGGCGTTGCGTTTCTATCTCGGCGAAGATCCGCCAAACAAGCCTTCGCGTGATCCGAAGCGGATGTACATCAATGAATTCGATAACGAAATACAGACAAAGATCATCGACTTCTTTGCAGCCAATAAAGAAATGATCGTTTCTGACCTTATCGAGGGCGATGGGCGCGACAGCGCAAAATGGTTTCTCGTAGCATGGAAAAATGCGGACAAACCAAAATGGACACTTCGCAGCACGACTGAGACGATCCGCTTTTTCTCAGAAGGAAACGTGGAAATAACTCGAGCAGGAAACTTAAAGATCGGTCGAATAACGATGCAGCGTAAAGGCGGCGACGGCGGCAGGGAAACCGCAAAGATGCTTCAGTTCAAGCTAAATCCAACGCAGCTCTTCGCGGCAAAATAGAGTGAAGTTGTAGCGTTGATCATCTCGTTTCGAGATCGTATTCGCGCAATCTTCGATAGAGTGTTGAAGGCGAAATGCCCAGCAATTCCGCGGTCTTTCCCCGATGCCAGCCGGTCTTTTCTAATGCTCCGATTATCTGTTGGCGTTCTACATCGCGAAGATTTGTAGAAGATGAGTTATGAAATGAACCGACGCTGCTTGCCTGGGTACTGCCGTTGTAGCTGACAGAAACTCTTGGGCCATCTATCTTGTTCAGAACTTCCGGCGGAAGCTCACGCGTCGTGATCCGGCCGTTATCTGCTAGCAATGCTGCTCGCTCAATGCAATTACGAAGGTGCCGAACATTGCCCGACCAGGAATAGGCTACGAGTGCCTCAAGCACAGGCTGAGTAAGTTCGGGCGGATTCGCGCCGCCAACTTGTTGCAAGAGATGATGGGCGAGCGGTTCGATATCTTCCCGTCGTTCTCTTAGCGGCGGAATGTGGATGGAAAAACTGTTGATTCTATAAAGCAGATCGCTACGGAAAAGGCCTTCAGCGATCGCTTGTCCAGGATCACGATTCGTGGCCGCGATAAGGCGAACATCTACCGCAACCTTTTTCACACCGCCGACTCTGAAGAACGTTTTCGTTTCTAGCGCACGCAAAAGTTTGGATTGAAGCTGCGCCGGCATTTCCATTATTTCATCAAGGAAGAGCGTGCCGCCATCAGCAAGTTCGAGCAGGCCGAGCTTTCGGGTCCGTGCGCCCGAAAACGCGCCCGCTTCGTAACCAAAAAGCTCTGATTCAAGCAGAGTGTCCTGAAGTGCTGCGCAGTTCAGATCAATGAAAGCCTTATGTATTCGCGGGCTAAATCGATGGATGGCTTGTGCCACAAGCTCTTTTCCGGTGCCCGATTCGCCCGTTATTAGGACCGATGTTTCCGCCGGAGCGACGCGCTGTACAAGTCTCAGCACCTCTTTCATCTGGGGCGATTCCGAAATAATGTCGGGCGTTGATTTGGTCGAACGAGCAATCTGCGCACGCAGTCGAAGATTGTCTACTTTTAGCTGTTTCTTCTCTGCGGCCTGGGCAACAAGGGCCGCGAGTTCGGCGAGTCGATACGGTTTTGTGAGGTAATCGTATGAGCCTAGCTTCATCGCCTCGATCGCGGTTTCGACGGAACCTTGACCGGTAAGCATTATGATCTCGGGCGGGTTCTGTCCTTTTTCGCGAATGCGGCGAAGCAGGCCCATGCCGTCGAGCCGAGGCATATTTATATCACACAAAAGCACATCAAAATCGCGGGCTTCCAGCATTTCCCATGCGGCCTGTCCATCCGCGGCGGTCTCAACCTCATGGCCCTTTCGAACCATTTCCTTCTGAATAACCATTCGCAGGTTTCGTTCGTCATCTACTACAAGGAGCTTTGCCATATTTTTACTGTTCTGGTGGGGTTAAATTCAGGCATTCGCCTATCGCTCTGGGTGAGAAAATTAGTCTGTTACGGGTAGCAGGATCGTGAACGTGGTGCCTTTTCCCGGATTTGATCTGACGCTAAGTCGGCCGCCGTGATCGGTGATGATCCCGTAGCAAACCGCAAGTCCAAGGCCGGTTCCTTTGCCTACTTCCTTGGTGGTAAAGAATGGCTCAAAGATCTTCGACATGTCTTCGGTGGCAATTCCCAGTCCCGTATCCTGTACTTCGATCGAAACACGCCTATTGCTCCACGTGGCACTAAAAGTAAGCGTACCGCCATTGGGCATTGCGTCGATCGCGTTTGTCGCCAGAGCTATCAGCGCTTGCTGAATCTGTCCGCCATCGGCGTTTACTAATGGAAGGTCGGCTTCGGTTTGAACCGAAACCTCAATGTTGTTGCCTCTTTTTTGATGGGCGATTAGGTTGACCGATGATCGAATTATTTCGGCGATGTCGATCGGATGGCGATCTCCCGTTCTCAGACGGCTGAAATCAAGTAAACCGGTCGTGATCGATTTACATCGAAACGCTTCATTCTTGATCAGCCCTAAATATTCGTTTAGATCGTCAACGCCTTCCGAGCCGGCAAAATCGCCCTCTTCCAACCTGTGTTCGAGAGATTCCGCACACGCAGATATCGTGGCGAGCGGATTATTTATCTCATGCACGACCCCAGCAGCGAGCCGTCCGACAGCCGCAAGTTTTTCCGCACGGCCGACAGCATGGATCGCTTCAACTCGCATCGTTACATCTTCTCCGACGGTGATCACATGGCTAACATCGCCCGTATCGGGATCGAACATTGGGACCTTGCTGACCAGCCAGTGCTTTGTTGAGCCGTCCTGGGCAACGGTCTGCTGCTCGATCCGTTCGATCCTGCCCGTGCGAAATGCACGTTCGAATTCCTGCCTGACGCGGCCTTCCGGATACCGTGCAAGTACCTGAAAGACATCTCGACCTATAACGGCGTCACGCGGAATTCCCTGCGTTCCAATTTCACGGTGACGGTTCCAGGTAACGATCCTATAATCGCGATCGACCACGTAGATCGAAACGGGCAGAGCGTCGAGCACGGCTTCCGTAAAACGACGGTGTTCCTCGCGAGCCCTTGAAATAGATGTGTTGATCGCTGTCTCGTAATGTGCCGAAAGATTAACGCTCATCGCTGCCATTTGCGTTGCCGCTTCGATCAGGCTGCCTTTCGCTTCTGTAAAATCACGACGACGAGCAAATCCAACGATTATTGCACCCTTCGTTACGCCATTTATGTGCAGCGGCGAAACGTATTCGAGCCTGTGTTCGCTCGTTCGCAGCAGAAACTTGTCCGGTTCGGTTTCGGCATAGCCGACCTGCGGCGGCAAAACCTCTAGCCATTTATCAAACCGCTGCCGATCCAAAAAATCTTTATCAAGCTCGCCTTTCTCGTCGAATCCACAACTGACGACCCCAATATTATCGAGCCCGGCGACAAAGACGCAGGAATTTGCTGACACACCGTCCTTTATCGCGCTTGCCACCCTGAGGGCGACCTTGCGTGGATGGACCATGAACAATAGGCTGCGGCCAAGTTCGGAAATGAACTTTAGCTCGGCTGTTGGTTCCGTACTCTGACCCACTTGAGGAAAGGGTCGAAGTGATCGCTTTGTTGCGACGCGTAATGACATTTTTGGTGAGGGAGTACCGTAAGTCTCGGCTTCTTCTAAAGTATAATTCAGGAAGGGTGGGGCGATAGAGGACAAATTTCCTCTGAAGTTTCCATCTAAATTAGACTAGATTTAACATTGTTTGTCAATTAAATTTGTAGTGCTGAGAGCGGTTTGAAATTGTTAAAGATGCGAAAGCAAGGATCTCCAGACTTCGTCACTGTCGCCAAATCCGTCAAGCCAGATGGCACCGTGCTCCCGTCGAAACCATGTTAACTGTCGTTTTGCGTAGTTTCTGACGTCTTGCTGGGTCATTTCGACCGCACTTTCAAGTGTTCGCTCCCCGCGAAGGTATTCACAAACGCGGCGGTAGCCATGTGCACCCAGCGCATTTCCATCCGTGCGAATCCCGTTGCTAATCAGCGTTCTCACTTCATTTACAAGCCCTGAGGCAAAATGCAGTTCGGCACGGGCATTGATCCTTTGATACAAAACATCGCGTGGCGGACTAAGCACAAACACTCGGATCCTATCAGCAAATTCCGGCGGTGCCTCGCGCTTTGGCTGGAATTCGGATATACGCGTCTTTGTCTGAAGATACACCTCGATCGCCCTTACAACACGGACAGAATCGTTCGGGAAAATAGCCTGAGCCGCGACAGGATCGATGCGTTCGAGAACTCGATGTAAATAAACCGCGCCGCGCACCTGTCCGATCTTCTGCAACCGCTCCCGTAGTTCAATATCCGTTTTTGGGCTTTCGAATAGCGGATTCCGCAGCGTTCGTAAGTAAAAGCCAGTGCCGCCGACCAGGATCGGAATGTTTCCGCGAGCCTCTATCTCGTTAATCTTTTTGGTCGCATCCTCAGACCAATCAGCTGCCGTGTAACTTATGTCTGGATCGACGTAATCGATCAGATGGTGCGGAACTTCCTGCTTTTCTTCTTCAGATGGTTTCGCCGTCGCGATCTGAATCCTCTGATAGATCTGCACCGAATCGAAGTTTACCACCTCACCGCCGTAGTTTTTCGCAAGCCGAACCCCAAGCGCGGTCTTTCCTGATGCCGTGGGACCGGCGATCGCGAAGATCGGGTTGTTTAAAGATTTCGCTGCCACAGATTGACACAGATTAGCACGAATAAGCCGAGCCCCTGTGGTGCGGAAACTTTCGCACTGTGATGAGTCAAAAACTTAAGCTTGGTGCAAGAGTTCATCCGTACTTAAGCTAAGATACTTTAGAATAATAATTTCGGGAGGAGAAATAATGTTAAGAAAAGCATCAGCAGAATGGAATGGCGGTATCAAGGACGGCAAGGGTAAGATATCGACGGACAGCGGCGTTTTATCAGACACGCAATATTCGTTTAGCACACGTTTCGAAGACGGCATCGGGACCAACCCCGAGGAACTGATCGCCGCGGCTCACGCGGGCTGTTTTTCGATGGCTTTATCGGGCCAGCTCGGCCAGGCAGAACTCGTGGCGGACAGCATCAAAACGACCGCCGCAGTTCGGCTTGAAAAAGGCGACAGCGGCTTCGCGATCACCTCCGTTCGTCTTGAAGTCCGAGCAACGGTTCCTAATGCGACCGAAGAACAATTCGCAACCGCCGCTGCAAATGCAAAGGCCGGTTGCCCGATCTCGAAACTTCTCAACGCCGAAATAACTATGGACGCAAAACTTGAGAACTGATCATTGTTAAAAATTCCGCGACGGGCCATGTAACTCGTCGCGGAATACCTTCCCTACAATTTCAGCCGCTCGTACTGTGCGAACAGCTTCATAATTTCCGCTTGGATCTTCGCTTTTTCCGCGGCATTCGTGATCGAATCGCGCCGTTTCACAAGCTCCTCGATCTGATGCTGGATCGCTTCCTGCTTAGTCTCGGGCTCACGGCTTTTTCTCACATTGTACTTGTCGTCCATACACGGATGGTACCATTGTCGACTGCTTGATGGAGCACTATTGAACGGATCACCGTATCAGGCTTCGAATGGTATTTCGGCGTTTTGCAGTAAGGTGAGTTCGTTTCGGGCGACGCGTTCGAGCAGTTTCGGGTCGTCGAACATCTTAACGAGTCCGTTAACGGTCGCATAGCGAGGTTCATCGGCCACTGTGATCGGAAGATTGATGAAAGAACGCATGTATTGGTCGATGCCGTCGAGCAACGCTCCGCCTCCGGTCAAGATAACGCCGCGATCGTAGATATCGGCCGCAACCTCAGGCCGCAACTCGGTTAGCGTATCTTTTACGATCTGGGCGATACGGCGAACGATTCCTTCGATGATCGGGTAAAGCTCGCCTGTTGTTAGTTCTACCGCCCCAGGGCTTCCGGTTTGCACGTCACGGCCGCGCACCTCGATGGTTCTCGAAATGTCATCAGGCAGAAAAGCCGAAGCAAAAGAGGTCTTTAAAATTTCGGTCGTCTCTTCACCGACCTGTAGCCCGCGATGCCGCCGAAGATGCGTTGCGATAACTTCGTTGATCTCGTTGCTTCCGTGGCGTTCTGAGGTTGAATGAACGACCGACCCTTTGGCGATGATCGCAATATTCGTCGTTCCGGCACCGATATCGACGATCGCCGATGCACGCTTATCGGTAGGAAGAACACCCGCTCCGAAGGCCGCCGCGAGCCCTTCTTCCATCATGAAGACCTTGCCAATACCGGCGTCCTCAGAAGCGTTGAGTAACGCACGCTGCTCAACGTGCGTAACGTCCGAGACCAGGCTCATTACTGCTTGGATCGCGATGTTCGATCCGCCCGAACGCGATTTTTTGACGAAATGAGCGAGCATTTTTTTCGTCCGCTCAAAGTCGGCTACGACGCCACCGATCAACGGAGCCTTCACGATGACTTCACGGCTTTCGCGTCCGGCCATGTCGGCTGCTTCCTGGCCGAAGGCGACGATCTCTTCCGTCAGCTCATTTATAGCCACAAGCGACGGCTCGTCAAGCACGATGCCGCGATCCTTCACAGCAATAATCGTGCTTGCGGTGCCGAGATCGATTGCCATGGAATCGGTTACAAGCTTTTTGAGCGAGGAAATCTTCAACATATGAAAACAGGCTGAAGCCTAATTATATGCTTAAAGGCATTCGGCTGCCAAGAAAAATCGTCAAGGGAGCGCAGATCGGCCCTTAACCCCAACGGACCTCGAAAACATTGACCGGTTGGGTCCGATTTCGCACCGTTAGAGGTTCGCGTGCTGTTACGGGAATACGGTTTCCGCTGGCCGAAGCAGTTGCTTCACTCATCAGGATCTGGCCGCCGCCGGCGTTTGATTCGAGTCGTGAGGCAAGGTTAACGGTATCGCCGATCGCGGTGTATTCAGACCGTTTGTCCGAACCGATGTATCCGACCGTCGCTTCGCCCGTGTGGAGCCCGATTCCCATCGATATCTGCCCAAGCCCTTCCGATCGCAGTTCTTCGTTGAGCGGCCCAAGGCGTTTCTGCATTGTGACCGCCGCCTTTACGGCATTCAAAGCGTCTTCGGGCGATGCACTCGGAGCACCGAAAAGCGCCATTAGACCGTCGCCGATAAACTTATCAAGGGTTCCGCCATGTTCGAAGATTATCTCGGTCATCAGCGAAAAATAGCGGTTGAGTAGCGTTACCACCTTTTCAGGATTCTCTTTTTCGGAAAACGCCGTGAAGCCTCGGATGTCAGCGAAAAGTACGGTGATCGTTTGATTCACGCCGCCGAGACGAAACGAACCTGGATTATCAAGGAGCTGTTTCACAACGTATTCGGGCATAAACCGGCTGTAGTTCGCACGGGCGACTTCTTCGCGTGCAAGCTGCTTGTGTGCCTTTACAGTTTCTACCGTAACGGCCGTTTGGGCGGCAACAGCACTGATCAGTTCAAGATGATCAGGTGTAAACGCGGCGAACGGATCGAGCCGGTCCGCGTAAAGAACACCGTGAACGTTAGCCTCAGTTATGAGTGGGGCACAGATCGTCGAACGAACGCCCTGAACAACTATCGATTCGGCCCCGAGGAATTGAGCATCGGTTTTTGCGTCCTGCGAAAGCAGCGCTACTTTTTCACGCATCACCTTCTGCGTTATCGTTCGGCTGATCGTAAGCTTTTCCGTCAATGCTTCGACATTGGCATCACGTGTTTTAACCCCGACGGGAACAAGGCTGTAGTCGAGTATCCGTCCATCGATGGTCTCATCGGCAAGCAATGCTACGACCCGGTCGGCGGGCGTACCGCGAAATATGAGATCGGTCGCTTTGTCGAAGATCTCTTGAAGATCAAAGACGGTTCCGAGCGACTTGCTCATTTCGTAAAGCAATTCGAGTATCTTCGCCTTGCGCCGGAGGTCTTTGACCTCCTCCGGCGAAGCGATCCCGGATTCGATCGAGAGATGCGATTGTCGCCCGATTATTTCATTCGCCGATATTCTGACCTGTGTCTGGCCTAGCGGTTTGTCGTCAAAATTGAGTCCTGTCGGCGGGTCAGTTATCGTCGGAGCGTTGCGGACCATCGAGGGAGCTAGGCCCACTGCGGGCATTTTGACGGCAGCAGGCGGGATCGACATCTGGTGGGATTCGATCGACGCGATGATGGGAGCTTTAAATTCGATCGATGTTTCACCGATCACGATGCGGTCCCCGTCCGTCAAGATCCTTTCAAGCTTCGGAGATCCGTTGACGAAAACATGGTTGACGCTCCGTTTAAGTACTCCATCTTCGATGTAGCCGTCAACCAACTTGAAATCCGCGCCGACCGACTCGATCCGCGCATGTTTGCGCGAAACACGCCGATCGTTCAATAAAATGTCATTTTCCTTTGCACGACCGATCGAATAGACGGAACCGGCAGAAAGCTCTATCGTGAACGCCCTTCCGTTGGGCTCCGTAATGTTCAATGTTGATGGCACTTGAGACGTAATTGTAATTCGTATGCTGCCGTTTGTGAAAACGGGGTTGACATTATCAGCCAACAGTAAACAATTATCGATAGATGGAAATGATATATCTGGATAATAACGCAACAACGCCGCTCGCCGCTGAGATTCTTGATGCGATGATGCCGTTCCTTCGCACAGAATTCGGCAATCCGTCGTCGTCTCATTTTCTGAGCAAGCAGCCGAAAAACGCTATCGTGAACGCCCGCGAAAAGGTTGCCGCTCTTCTCGGAGCATCGAGCGCGAGCGAGATCGTTTTTACGGGTAGCGGGACAGAATCGGACAATTGGGCGATCCTTGGTTCGCTCGAGCGTTTTCCCGATCGTAAGCACATCATCACGACGCGGGTTGAGCATGAAGCGGTTCGAAAACTGTGCGAAAAGCTCGAACAACGCGGTTACCGTGTTTCTTGGCTCGATGTCGATCGAGAAGGCTCTCTGGATCTTGATCAACTGAGATCTGAGCTATGCGATGAGACCGCGGTGGTTTCTGTAATGTGGGCGAACAATGAGACGGGGGCTATTTTTCCGGTGAAAGAGATCGCCGAGATCGTCAAGAATAATTCAGATGCGGTTTTCCATGTAGATGCCGTGAACGCCGCCGGAAAAGTTAAGATCGATCTTTCAGATGCGGCGATAGACCTGCTTTCGATCTCGTCCCATAAGTTTTACGGCCCAAACGGAATTGGTGGGTTATACATCCGTGATGGCTTAGATCTCCCTGCAATGCTGATCGGCGGCGGCCAAGAAAGCGGACGACGAGCCGGTACGGAGGCGGTTCATCAAATTGTCGGAATGGGTACGGCCGCACTGCTTGTTGCCGATCTTCAAAAAATGGACGGGGTTAGAATCCTGAGGGACCGATTAGAAAACGGTTTGCTGTCGCGAATTCCTGATTCATTCGTTAACGGTTCGCCGGACCTTGAACGACGTTTACCAAACACGTCGAATATTTCGTTCGAGAATACGAATGGCGAAATGATTCTCCATCGGTTGGATGAATCGGGGATCTGCGTTTCGACAGGTTCGGCGTGCAACTCTGAAAGCAAAACATCGTCACCGGTTCTTACCGCGATGGACGTGCCTTATTCACGTGCTATGGGGTCGATAAGATTCTCATTAGGAAGAACTACGACTGAAAGCGATATCGACAAAGTGACGTCTTTTCTGCCTAGTATCGTTAGCGATGTTCGCTCTCTCGCGGAGTGATCAGGCGGCTTTTTCGATGCCGTATCGGGTCAACTTAAGATATAAGCCGCGGCGGGTCAACCCCAGTTCGCCGGCAACGCGCGAGATATTCCAATTATTCCGCGTCAGCGATGCTCTGATCATCTGCATCTCCAGATCCGACACGGCCTGCTCGAGAGTTCCGCCTTCCGGAATATTTGTAAACGGCATTATCGGTTGATCGAACGATTTGATCACATTCGAATTAGCCACGTTACCAAACGGCGTAAGCGGCCGAGCAGAACGTTTTAATTCGGGCGAAAGATGGTCCGGTGTAACAATTTCACCGTCAACCGCTCTCGCTATTATCCGCTGAACTTCATTACATAACTGCCGGACGTTTCCGTCCCAGTCGCAGACCATTAATAGATCAACCGTCTGTGGTGTAAACGTGACGTCACGCTTATTGAACCGCGATGAATAATGATTGATATAGTAATTTACGATCGGCGGAATCTCAGAACGGCGTTCGCGAAGCGGCGGAACGCGCAACCGGATAACGTTCAAACGATAGTAAAGATCCTCGCGAAAAGTTCCATCGGCGACTTTAGCTTCAAGCGGCATATTGGTTGCCGCAATTACGCGGACATCCACCTTTATCGGTCTTCGTTCACCGATCGGCTGCACCTCGCCTTCCTGCAGGAACCTTAGTAATTTCGGCTGAACGTCGATCGGAAGATCTCCTATTTCGTCGAGAAAAAGCGTACCGCCGTCGGCAGCTCGGATCATGCCCGGCGAATCGGTGACGGCACCTGTAAACGCTCCTTTCCGATAACCGAAAAGGTGCCCTTCAGCAAGTTCTTTCGGAACCGCAGTGCAGTTGAACGGAATAAATATCTTGTCCTTTCGATTTGAAAGCGAATGTATTGCCCTCGAAACGAGCTCCTTACCCGTGCCCGATTCGCCGGTAACGAGTACTGTTACATCCGATGAACGGATCTTGTAGACCTCTTCCACCAGGTTCGTCATCGCCGGCGATGAGTGAATGAAACCGGGCATCAGACTGCTCGATGAATAGGGGTTTACATCTTGTTCGAGCGGCTTCGTCCTATCCTTTTCACGTAGAGAAATAACGTCAAGCCCAAGTTCGACAACGCGGAGCAATGGCTGAAGCGGACTATCGTCATTTAACACCGCTCCCGAAGCGGGGCTGATGATCAAGACAGCCGGGAAAGCGTTCGAGGGTTTTAGCAGAAGAATACTCAGGTTCTTGTTTCGAGCGAACGTCTTTAGATCGTTCTTCTCGATCGCCTGCTGGTACTTCCTGATAAGTTCCTCACCCTCTGTGCTCGAATATCCATGAGTTATAAAAGGGACGACCCTGCCGTCGTCACGCTTTTCGGCGATCACCATCTTCCGAGCCTGGCTTTCTTGCTGGAGCACCGCGATGAGCTCTCTAAAAAGTAACTCACGTGAGGCGGTTGCTTCCGCCAGCCGTACCATCAAAAGTTGCGAGACAACCGAACCATGTTTTGTTCCGATGGCTTCCGCCCGCTTTGGCTGAGAAACGGCCGCTCGCTTTGCAACGGCATTTTCAACCCGTTCGATTAAGAACGAAATGTTCAGTTGTCTAAATATTTCTCCGGCGGTAGAAAGATGCCGGTTCGCCCTGCTGTTCAGCGAAGCCGGAAGGTATTCACCAAGAAGTAGGTTGGCCAAGCCTGAATTGTAAATGTCCTCAGCGGATTCAAATATCGTCAAGCAGCGATTGAAATGATGTACGCCGAGATCAATGTCGCCTTCTTCGATCGCCGTCAGCCCACGAATTCGTTGCACGTTTCCGAGAACAAAAAAATCTGCTGACGGATCATTTTGTTCCACGATCTCAAGAGCATTTTCGCATTCAGCCTCATGCCCCAGCCTAAAGCAACTTTCTGCGAGAACCAGCCCCGCCATTATCGAGTAATGTTTGTCGCCAATGCGGCTGCTAAGTTCGATCGTGTCGCGGGCAACATTTGCCGCATCTTCAAATCTTTCTTCGGAGAGCAGGCAGCGGGCCATGTTACGCATTGCCTGAGCCTCATACCACTCGCGTTTTTTTTCACGCGCCATCCCAATGGCACGCTCAAGGAGTTTCCTTGCGTCGGAGTATTCACCACGAAGAATCTTAAGTTCCGCAAGACTGTCAAGAATTCCCGCAATGTGCGCATGATTGGCCTTCTCGGCAAGCGCAAGCGACTTCTTAATCATCTCCTCGGCTCGGGCCCAACTGCCAATGTGAAGAAGATGTATTCCGAGATTGTTGTAAGCGATGACCGAATTTAAAATATGCTCCGTCTGTTCGAAAAAGACGATCGATTTCTCGAGGCACTCGATACCTTCCTTGGGCCGACGAAGGAACCAATAAGCGCCCGACATATCGGTATAGAGCTTTCCGAGCATGAATGGCGCCGAACGATCGCCGATGATCTGTATACCGAGGTCAAAAAATTCAAGCGACCGTTCACTATCACCTTCCTGATGATAGCTAAGAGCCATTTCCCGATACGCTTCCGCCATCCCAAGCCACTCGCCGTGTTCGCGAAGTTTATTAAGCGCATTCTGAGCGTGGTCGCGGGCAATAGGACACTCGTTCAATTTGCGGTACACACGTGCCAGGCCGATCTCAATACCGCCGGTCAATAGATGAAATTCTCCTTCTTTGGCTCTTTCGTATGTTTCCTTGAGTAAGGTTACGGCCTTCGGATGATCCCCCAGATTGTTGTACGAGATCGCGAGTTGGGTCATCACGCGAATCTGTGTCTCGGCCGAAAGACGCTGGAGAACCTCTTCGTTCTCGTAATGCCGGATCGTTTCTACAGCGTCCTTATATCGACCGGCGGTTTCGAGCGTAAACGAAAGCAGTCGTTTTAGATTGGCGAGATTATCATCACTATGGTCGAAATTCTCGATAGCGTGCGTCAAAAGTCTTTCGGCTTCGCTAGATTTGCCTTCGCGTAGTTTTTGTCCGGTGCCAACGAAAACTGCATCCAAAGCGTCACCGTTCATTGTTCGGTGACGGCCGTGTTGACCTCCGATCGGCCCACCGATAGCCGCAGTTTTCGACCGCATATTTGCTTTTATCGACACAATTGTCCTTCGTCGCTATCTTGGATAATCCAAAATAGATCTGATCGATCTGATATTTCACAGATCCGCACGAGTGGGCATTAAATTGAATACTTAGTAAACAGCGCATTGGAACAGTAACAAAAAAATCTGAGCTCGTCTACAACTTTTTATTGCCCTTAAACATTGTCAACTTTTCGACGTGTGGGCAAATTACTGAGAAAATCATGACTGTGTTAATCTCATCCCAGATCAAATGGCTGATTTCCCCGACAACCCGACCGACCTGTTGCCCGAAACAAAGATTCGGCTTGAGAAGCCTAAATTGTTCAAAGTGCTCCTGCATAACGACGACTTTACGACCATGGAATTTGTCGTTTTTGTTCTCAATTACGTGTTTCAGCGGTCAGAGGCAGAGTCCGTTCTGATTATGTTAAAAGTTCACAATGAAGGTGTTGGCATCGCGGGCGTGTATCCATACGACGTTGCCTACATGAAACAGCAAAAGGCGATGAACCTTGCCAAAGCCCGCGAATACCCGCTACTCGCCACGCTTGAAGAAGAGTAGCTTGCTTACACCCGATAATTTCGAATTTGTCGAATGAATGGTAAAATTCAGGTTTCGCCGTATATCAGAACCTGACTTTCAAGGCAGCTATTCATATGACTGAAGTTTTGGACCTAAAAAAGACCGTTAACCTTCCCAAGACCAACTTTGCTCAAAAAGCGAATTTGGGCCAGAGCGAACCGGCCCGACTCAAGAAGTGGAAAGAGATCGGCCTTTATCAGAAGATCGCCGAGACACGCAAGGGCCGCGAAAAGTTCATTTTGCATGACGGTCCGCCATACGCGAACGCGGATATTCATATCGGCACGGCACTGAATAAGATCCTCAAAGACTTCGTCGTGAAAACTCGTTCGATGATGGGTTATGACGCGCCTTACGTTCCCGGCTACGATTGCCATGGGCTGCCGATCGAAACGCACGTTGAGAAAAAGCTGACCGAAAAAGGCAAGAACAAGGCTGACATTCCGGTTGCCACGTTTCGCCGCATCTGCCGCGAACACGCATCGACCGCGATGAACAACCAATCGCGCGATTTTCAGCGGCTCGGCATTCTCGGAGAATGGGAAACGCCGTATCTGACGATGTCGCCGGAATATGAATCGTCAACAGCCAGGCTCTTCGGAAAATTTCTCGAACGCGGTTTTGTTTACAAAGGCCTGCGACCGGTCTATTGGTGCATACACGATCAGACCGCATTGGCGGAAGCTGAGGTCGAATACAAAGAGCATACGTCGCCGTCGATATATGTGAAGTTTCCGCTCAAATCTGATCCAAAAACTATCGCTGATGAGCTTGAAGGCCGAAATGTTTTCCTCGTTATATGGACGACAACGCCGTGGACGCTTCCGGCTAACCTTGGTATCGCAGTTCATCCGGATTTTGATTATTCGGCAATGGATGTTCGCGGCGAGGTTTACATCGTTGCGTCCGAACTTGCGAAAACATTTGCCGAATCCTGCGGGCTCGAAGGAGCGGTCGAACTCGCACGCTTCAAGGGCTCTAAGCTTGATCGGCTTGAGGCGAAACACGCTTGGCTCGACCGGACATCGCTGATAATGAACGGTGATCACGTAACGCTCGGCGAAGCGGATGCTGAAACTGAACTCGACGTAAAGCACGAAAGCAAATCGTCTGCGAAGTCTGGAACCGGACTTGTTCACACGGCTCCGGGACACGGTGC
>JBBSKW010000009.1:0-41023 GCA_038256005.1 Pyrinomonadales bacterium | reverse complement strand
GAAAATGTCGAACTTATGATTGAGCGGAATGGTTCCGCATAAGCAACAAATTTTGTGTATTATCCCGAATCATTCTTGATAACACGCAGATTTCGCGTATTATCCAGAATGATTCCAGATAACGCCTGAATTAAGCCGAACCGCGAAGCGGTTTCGGCTTGAATGAATTGTTAGACCTCACCTGCGGAAGCCAAGTAAGCCAGAACTCGACGACAAGGAGTGGCACTACCCACGACGCCCACTCACGCGTTGCATCCCTCATATCCACGTCTGCAACGTAGAAGAACAAGTAGTCCTGAAAGTCATACATGATGCGGAGCCAGACCACTACCAGCGCCAGCGCATAACTGCGGATCATGAAGGCCCGGTGGGCTACAAAGTTTCGTGAGATGGCGGCGCGCCATGCCGCTAAGGTAAAGAATAGCCACAGGAGTCCAGTAATGACGAGGGACAGACGCGACCCCTCATATTCAGTTGTAGCTCCAAGATAGGTGGCGAAAAGCGCCGCCCCGCTAGCACCGAAAACGTAGGCGCGCCCAACCCACCGGTGGATGTGAGGCATTGATTGTCGGAGCGTGGGTAGGAACTGCAGAGGCGCTCCAAAGACTACGGGCAGCGCTAAGAAGACGTGACCAAAATACCAAAACTGTTTGTTGAACAAGCTAGGTCCAAGCCTGTCTTCTTGCAGGAAGCGGTAGCTAATTCCACGGTACAGGTAGTAGACGCTTAGCCCGGCTAACACGGCGAGTCCGATGTAGAGCAGAAGATTACGCTGACGTTTTTGATTCATAGCAGCACCGTAGTGGCTGGAGTGAGGTCTAACTTATGATTGAGCGGAATGGTTCCGCATAAGCTACAAATTTTGTGTATTATCCCGAATCATTCTTGATAACACGCAAATTTCCCGTATTATCCGGAACGATTCCAGATAACAACCTTATATCTGGAAAGAAGATATACGACCTCTCTCATCTTTGCAAAACAATCAGACCATCAAGCGGTGCAATCCTCCACAGCGTTCATCGGACCCGAGTTTAGGCGGACGGCCATCATCATTAGGTAGCCCATCATCTGATAATCGCCGATAAGGAGCGAAAGGCCTGGAGCATTTCAGAAACCTTGTCGGCTCGTCGCGGGATGAGATCGTCGGAGGTTGAGGCCGCGCCGTTAATCTTGCAATTCTTTCGATCCCATTTGTTCAATGTCCGGTTTCGCCGTTTATCAGGTCGATGGCGTGGTGTAGGATCGGCTTGATGATCTCGAAGCATTCAGCAACGCCTTTTGGTGAGCCGGGGAAGTTAATTATCAGCGTGTCTCCGCGGATGCCGGCGACACCTCGTGAAAGCATTGCGGTCGGCGTTTTTTTGGCAGATTCGCGGCGAATAGCTTCGGCGATGCCGGGAGCTTCGCGTTCGATCACGGATAGTGTTGCTTCGGGTGTGTTATCGCGTGGAGCGAATCCGGTGCCGCCGGTGGTAAGCACAAGGTTTACATCGTCGCGGATGGCTAGTTCGAACAGAGTTTCGCTAATGGATTCAAGATCGTCTTTCACGATCCGACGCGTTACGACCTCGGCTCCCATCGCGATCAAAAGCCCCACAAGCGTCGTTCCGGAAACGTCGTCATCTTTATGCCGGCTATCGCTGGCGGTGACGACCGCAGCCTTTATTTGGATCCTTGAATTCGCCATTTTAGCTTACTGTCGATTCTATCTTTTCGAGTGCCCTCGCCGTCCGGCGGCTGTAAAGTACGCTTAGTAAAACGCCAAGCACAACTAGCATCATACCACCGACTGACCAAGCGGTCTGAGCTTCGCCGAAGACGATCCAGCCGATCGTAACGGCATATATTAGGCCGGTGTAGTTGACGATCGCAACACCGGCGACGGCCTCGCGTTGCAACGCGTTGGTCAAATAGATCTGCCCAAGCTGCGAGAAAACTCCGATCAGAAAAAGCCAGAACCAATCCCAGCCGCTTGGCATTCTGAACTCAAAGAAAAGGCTGACGAACCCGGCAAGAACGCCTACAAGCTGGAAATGCAGCACCACTGTCAGCGGATGTTCTTTCCCTTTCAAACTGCGAACGAGGTTGTATGCGACGCCCGAACAAAAGGCAGAAACGATTCCAAAGATAAGGAACGTGAGTGAAATTCGCGGATCGAAACGCTCGATCAAAAGCACACCCGAAAACGCGATCGCGTAAAACACCCACTGCATCGGCCGAACGCCTTCTTTCAAGATGAATATCGCAATTATCGTCGTAAAGATCGGCGATAGATACTGTATCGTCATCGCCGAAGCGAGCGGAATGTTCTGAACGGTCGTGAAAAAAAGATAGAGTGCTGTCGTGCCAAAAATCCCGCGAAGCAGCAAAAGCGTGCGGTTCGATCCTTTCCAATCGGCACCGGCACGATGCAGTCCGTACAAACAGAATGACGTCGCGACCGCGCAGCGAAAGAATACGACCTCCATCGCCGGAATATGTGCGACTTGTTTTACCAGAACATTTGCGAGAGCGAAGGAAAGCGTCGAGAGGAACATCGACTTTACGCCAGCGGTGAGAAATGTGCGGTCGTCCGTCAATTGGATCTTTGTTTTGCGGCCGAACACCCGCATTCGTCGGAGCACGGAGAATCAGGCTTAAACGCACGGGCACGGCGGTACATTGTCGCCGCAAAGAAAATGCTCGCGAAGGCGATGATCGAAATAACAATTAAAAGTTGAAGGTCCATTGCGTCAGCTGAAGCCAAGAATCTTGCCGCCCTGATAAGTAATGAATGCCGCACCGTACGCAAGAGCGGTCATATACGCCACCATGAACAACGGCCAACGCCAGGAATTCGTCTCGCGGCGAACGACCGCAACAGTGGACATACACTGCATGGCCAGAACGAAAAACACCATCAGCGTGATCGCTGTCAGCGGTGTCCATGCGTTCGAACCGTCGCTTCGTTTTGCATCGCGTATCGCGGAAAGCAGCGATTCCGATTCTTCCGTAGCGTCCTTCCCAACATTGTAAATAATGCTGAGCGTCGAAACCAAAACTTCCCTCGCGGCAAAGCTCGCGATCAAAGCGATGCCGATCTTCCAATCAAATCCGAGCGGTGCGATCACCGGTTCGATCGCATGGCCGAGCTGGCCGGCGAAACTTTGTTCGAGTTGCCTGCTTTCACCCGAGAGTTCCGCGGATTCGACGGCCGCGACCTCAGAACTTGGCGACAATGCAGCAACTTCGGCCCTCGGAAAATACGCTAATGCCCAGAGCAGTATCGATATCGCCAGGATCACAGTTCCGGCGCGTTTCACGAAAAGCCATGAACGCTCGAAAACATTCTGCAATACAGTGCGTAGATTCGGGCGTCGATACGGCGGCATCTCCATAATGAACGGCGGCGGCGGTGCCTTGAGAACGGTTCGTTTGAAGATGAAAGCGAAGATCACCGCGACGACGATCCCGAGCAGATACATTCCAAGCATGATGACCGCACCGAGCGATATCACGCCGAAAATTGTTTGCGTCGAAAAGAACGCAGCGATCATCAGCGTGTACACCGGCAAACGCGCTGAACAACTCATGAACGGAGCGATCATTATCGTCGCAAAGCGATCGCGTCGATCTTCGATCGTTCGGGTCGCCATGATACCCGGTATCGCACAGGCGAAGCTGCTGATCAGCGGAAGGAACGCCTTTCCGTGCAAACCAACTCGGCTCATCAACTTGTCCATAAGGAAAGCCGCACGAGCCATGTATCCGGAATCTTCGAGTATCGATATGAACAGGAAAAGTAGAATAATCTGCGGTAGAAAAATGAGAACGCCGCCCACTCCGGCAATTATCCCATCGCCAACCAGATCGGCCAGAATGCCTTCCGGCAATAACGACTTTGAGGCATCGGCCAATGTACCGAACGACTGGTCGAGAAAATCCATTGGCAATGCCGCCCAAGAAAATATTGCCTGGAATATCAGCAACAAAACCGCGAGAAGTATGAGTAACCCAAAGACTTTATGTGTCAGGACACGATCGATCTTATCGGAAAAAGCGTGTGCGTCGCTGTCGTTGTGCCGGACGGTCGTCTGGACAATGTCAGAGATACGCTTATAGCGGCGGAAGATCGGATTCGAATCGTCGTCGGGCGTGAAGCCGACTTTGGTCTCGTTGACTTTCTGCGATCGTTCGACAGCGGCCTCAGCGAGTTCATTAAGGCCGCGGCCGGTTCGAGCATCGACCTGCACCACCGGCACGCCCAACATCGTCGATAGTTTTTGAACATCAACCTGATGCCCTTGCTTCTCAAAGACATCGACCATCGTCATTGCGACAACGACCGGACTTCCCTGTTCGAGTATTTGAGTTACGAGGTAAAGGTTTCGTTCTAGATTGGTTGCGTCAACAACGGCGATAACGACTCGCGGCCTTTCCGTTCCGTTAGTTTCACCGGAGAGAACTCTGCGGGCGATTTCTTCGTCGATCGACGTGGCGTCCAGACTGTAAAGTCCGGGAAGATCGATAAGGTCGACCAACGTGCCTGATGCGTCCCACTTTCCGTTCTTCCGTTCTACTGTAACGCCTGGGAAATTCGCGACCTTCTGACGTAAGCCGGTTAGGGCATTGAACAGTGTGGTCTTTCCCGCGTTCGGATTTCCAGCAAGGGCAAAGGTAAGGGTTTCTGTAGCCATCAGATCTGCAGAACTTTCACCGCGGAAGCTTCGGCTCGGCGAAGCGCCAGGTTATATCCCATCAGGCGAACTTCGATAGGATCGCCAAACGGAGCCGCCTTGATCACGCGGATCGACACGCCGGGCACGATGCCCATTTCCATCAAACGTTTAGGTGCGGTGCCGCTGCCGTGAACCGATTCAACCAACGCTGATCCTCCAACCGGAATTTCTGCCAAGTTCATTTTATTTCGTTTCGGGCGGAGCTGGCTTTGTCTCCCACAGCACGTTCACGATGACCCATTTTCAATTAAATTTTGCGATATGCATGTAATCGATCCAACCGAGCATTTCGAGTTTGACCGTCGCGGCTCCGCGATAAACGTCCAAAACCGTTACATCCTTTTGCTGTTTATCTTTTGGCGTATTTTTACCATAGCCGCCGCGAGCCGCCTGGACGAGTGTAAGTGCACTCATTTGGTCCAGCGAACTGCGATTCTGTGCACTTGTTCGAGCGATACGCTTCGCCAGATCAGGATGCAAAGCAGATTCCATCTTTGCACTGTCACCTTCATACCAACCTTCTGCATAGTTCAAGGCGGCAAGGCGAATGCCGGCCTTGTCTTCGTCTGTTTGGGCGAAGTTTGCTGTGGAAACGAGTATTATGAAAAGTACGGATGCGAATATCTGCTTCATCTGAGCACCTCACACGAGTTTAATCTAACTGGAATTGAAATCCAATTTCAGATACGCGATGAAGTTTGAAAGAGTTCAGGTAAAAACAGTATATTAGGGAATTTCAATCGAGGTTCGGCCGATATCGAAACGATAGGTACCGAGCTGGATCCTTACCGGCAAGCGTTTGGCATCCTGGCTGATCCAGACTTTTGGTTGGAGTTGGTCTAAAAGCGGCTCACCCGTTGTGATGGAGGCGACGATCGTCTCGACCTTTGTTCCATCGGCCAGCTCGACTTCCTCAAGCGTCGGTCGAATAACAAAGACATGAGGTTTCTGACCCCAAAACACCGCTACTCGTGTATCGTTTACCGGATCAGTGAGAACTTTGCTGGGTGCCAAACGAAACGATCGCATTGCGTACAAAAGCGAAAGGATCGAATGCGTGCCAACAGGAACATCAACGGCGTTCGCTCCGCCAAATATCACTTTGCCTAATTCATTATTGAATGTTGCACTCTGGCTAAATGCTGCAAGATTTCCGGTGAAAACAGTATCGAACTTCTGCGGAAGAAGAGTAAGCGGATCGACCTGAACGGTCATCCTATCGTTCACCGCAAATGCTGCGAACCCGCTTTGCGCATTCGTTACCGTAGCCGTCAATAAAAGACTGTCCACGTTGTTGAAACGCTTTCGTTCGCGAGCGTGCAACGTCAAGCGCCCTGCTTGCTGATTCCCGATCTTCACGTCGTATTCGATCTTCTCACCAAGTGCAAATGGGATCTCGTTAGCAAGCGGACGATTATCAATGTAAACATCCGGCGCCGGCGTCGCGACGGGATTCGGCGTCGTAATAGGCGTTAGGATCGGAACAGGAGTCGGTGTTGGAGAAACAGGCGTTTCCGCTAATTGAATGCTGTTAGCCTTAACAAAAAATTCCCCGCCCTCAATCTTGAATCGAAACATCACCGGAACGCGATTTCCGGTGTTATCGATATTTACTCGGACCGACTGGATACCATACGCCGCTAAAGCCTCGCTTTGTATCTCGTAGATCGTCGTATCAAACTCGCCTGCCTCAACTTTCACAGTTTCAGTTCCAACCTGAGTATAAGAAGCCGAGGTCGATCGATCGCCATCGACAAGATTGAATCCACCTCCGGTGAATGAATATCGGATCCGATAGATAGACGCCAAGATATCTGAGGACTGATTAGTCGGTTCCAAAAATTGGTTAACAGTTTCGATTGGCGATCCCGCCGACAAATTTGTTCGCTTTGCGAATAATGGCAGACCTGTTTCGGGCGCAACCAACGAGATCATCGTTTCATCGATTAGCTTTTGAGCACTAAATAAGCCGGTCGTCTTGAACTTGCCTGATAACTCTATAACGTCTCGATTGTTAATTTTCCCCCTCGATACAACCTGCAGTTCTGCATATCCTGCGACCGGATAACGATCAACGGAAACGATGTAGGTGATCTTTTCACCGATCCGAAACTGATTTAAAGGTATGGCAACGTTTTGGGCTCCAGCGCTAGATATGAAAAGAACGCCGAAAACTAGAGACGCAATGGCAGCTCCCGCAAGACCGTGGAAAATCGATCGCAATCTTCTGAGTGAGGTTAGGTTCATCGGCTGGAATTGTCGATCTCTTTCAATATCTTTTCTAACTCTGTGGCTTTGTCCGCAACACCGGTAATGGGTCTTCCGATAACGAGATAATCTGCTCCCGCAGCGATCGCGTCGGCAGGAGTTGTTACACGCTTCTGGTCGTCGATTGTTGCGTTTGCCGGGCGAATTCCGGGTGAAACGATCAAAAAATCACTTCTTACGGCTTGTCGAATACCGCGCGCCTCACGCGCCGAGGCTACAACACCATCCATACCCGACGCGGCTGCGAGCGTGCTAAGCTTAATCACTTGCTCACCGATCGGAACGGTAACGCCGATCTCATTCAACATCACTCCGTCGAAACTTGTAAGTATCGTAACAGCAATTATTCTTGGCCGTACCACAGTCTCACGTTCGACCGCTTCATTTACTTCGTCGACAGAACGCTTCATCATCTCGCCACCGCCGAGCGCGTGCAAGTTAAACATCCATACGCCAAGCCTTGCGGCTTCGACACTTGCTTTAGCTACCGTGTTCGGAATGTCATGAAACTTCAGGTCAAGAAAAACGCGATGACCGGCATCAGCGAGCTGGCTGACAAATCGCGGGCCGGCATTCGTGAAAAGCTGAAGCCCGATCTTAAAACCAACACCAAAACTTCGACATTCCTCGACGATTCCGTGCGCATCACTTTCGCTGTCAACATCGAGTGCGATGAAAATACGATCTGCCGCGGAGATAATCGATTTAATTGGACTTGGGGTCATGGAAAAGACTCTTGCCTAAATTTTCAATCCATATCAAGCGGATTTCGAAATGGTTTGCCGGTGTCCGGCCCGGCTTTTTTCAACGCTTCTTGAAATTTTTCTTCAAGCAATCGCTCCCGATCTTTTACTGATGACATTTCCTGAGCAAATAGCTGGTCACGCATTTCAGCCTTCTTTGCAAGCTCGCCCTTTAATTCTTCGAACGAACCGTGCACTGCTTTTTTTTCATCGAATGAGATGATCGCACCGGTTTGGGCGTCGATCGTGATCGACGCTTCACAACAGGGACACTTTATGCTTATCCGGTCCATAAATTCGTTACTGTTTTTGTTCTAATTCCTGTTTTTTCGCATTCTTTTTCGCATCAAGTAACTTCTTCTCATCTTCGGCCGAAATAGACGGTGCGGGTTTAACGCCCGCTGCATTCAAGAATGTGGCTGGAGCATCCATTCGCATCGAGCTAACCTTTTCCGTAGGAATACGGATCACCCGACCATCCTTAAGATATACTTTTACGATCTGTTCCTTTGTTGTGATCGTTTTCTCGACCTTTATCAACTGCGGATGATTTTTGAATGTCCGTGTCTCTAGCCCAACATCTGTCAACTGCATGGTGAACTCAGAATCATCCGGAGCTCCCACCGCTGTTGACTTGATTTTTCCGTCGACTGGGACGCCGGGATACGGAACGTCTGTCGTCGCAACGTTTGCATTCGAGACCGGTGCCACGTTCGCGTTGAAGTCAACTGCGGGAACATTTAGAACTATATTTCCTGAAGTATTCGCCGAATTCGACGAATTTGCGTTCGCCAACGGCTGATCAGAGCCACAACCTGAAAGTACCGGAATACTCATCAAAAGGGCCAAATAGAGAGATCTAAAATTCATATTTAAAAAATCTTCCTGACTACGCTACTGCAAAAACTTCCCCAATATTACTTCAAAGTAGCAATTGATGGAAGTTCGTCCACAGATCGCGAGAGCGACCAGGTTCTGGGCCCGGTTAAGTAAGCTCCCGTCAATCAGCAGTGCAACAGCGAAAATAAAAATAAGAGTGATCGAATTCGAACTTCCGGCCACTCTTATCCTATTTCTGATCCGACACCATTCAGGCGAGATCAAATATCGTAGTACATCGAAAACTCAAGCGGATGCGGGCGAAGTCGGAGCGGAGTGATCTCCTTCTCACGTTTGTAAGCGATCCACTTTTCGATCATGGACGTCGAAAACACGTCGCCTTTGAGCAGGAAATCGTGGTCGTTTTCGAGAGCTGTAAGAGCTTCGTCCAAGGTGCCAGGCAGTGACGGTACATTTGCCAGTTCTTCGGGCGGAAGATCGTAAATGTCTTTATCGAGCGGCGCTCCCGGATCGATCCTGTTCTGAATTCCATCCAGTCCGGCCATCAGCAATGCCGCAAAAGTGATGTACGGATTGCAGCTTGGATCGGGCGGGCGAAACTCGAGACGTTTTGCTTTCGGCGAAGATGAGAACATCGGAATTCGAACGGCAGCCGAACGATTTCTGGCTGAATACGCGAGATTCACAGGTGCCTCGAATCCGGGCACAAGCCGTTTGTAGCTGTTGGTGGTCGGTGCGGCGAAGGCGACCAAAGCCGGAGCGTGCTTCAGAAGACCCCCGATATAAAACTTCGCCATTTCTGAAAGCCCGGCATATTGATCACCCGCAAATAAAGGTTCGCCGTCTTTCCAAAGCGATTGATGGCAGTGCATTCCCGAACCGTTATCGCCGTATATCGGTTTCGGCATAAACGTCGCGGTCTTTCCGTGGGCTACAGCCGTATTTTTCACAATATATTTGAAAAGCATCACGTTGTCGGCGGTATGCAATAGATTGGAGTACTTGAAATCGATCTCGCACTGCCCGGCCGTCGCAACTTCGTGGTGATGGCATTCGACATCAATCCCGACCTCGCCAAGCAGATTCGAGATCGTATTTCTAAGATCGATCAAGGTGTCGAGCGGAGCAACGGGGACATATCCTTCTTTCGGGCGAATATGGAAACCGTTGTTTGGATACATTTCGGTTCCCTGCCGACCGGAGTTCCAATGCCCTTCTTCAGAGTTGACCGAAAAGCCTGCCGCGTACTGATCATTACGAAACGTAACGTCATCGAAGATAAAAAATTCTGCCTCCGGCCCGACGAAAATCGTATCTGCGACACCGGTAAACTTTAAATAGCTCTCGGCCCGGACAGCGACTGATCGCGGATCTAATCCATAGCCTTCTTTAGTTATCGGATCGACCACGTTGGCGATCAAACACATCGTAGTTTCTTCCGCGAAAGGATCGATCCAAAAGCGCCCTGCGTCCGGTATGAGTAGCATGTCTGATTCGTTGATGGCCGCCCAGCCACGAAGGCTCGACGCATCGAAACCAAAACCATCTTCAAATGAATCTTCTGTTAGTTGACGAATGGGATATGTGAGGTGATGCCACGAACCCACGAGGTCGGTAAACCTGATCGAAACAAATCTCGCTTCTTGATCGGCTGCAAAATGTAAGACATTTTTAGCGTTCATTTATACTCCGTTCTATTGATAAAAAAGTTTATTTTGTAAATTCGTATCCGGGAACGCAGAATGACCGATCATCACGATATGTGAAAGATCGGTCATGAACTGATTAGATTTGAATGTCCCGGCACTTCAGACCTAATTACAATAATTGTGCCGTAAGTGAGAAACGTCCGTAAGTGTTGAACGTAAAGTGGTTCTGCAATGTGACACCGAACTCAGGAACCATCATTGCCCACATTTTTGTGGCTTTCTAAAACAAAACTCTCATATTTGTCGTTTTTCATTGTTGGTAGACTTCAACCTTACCGGCGGAAGCAAATCCTACTGTTCGCCCCTTACCATTCGATAAGTGCACCTTTTTTGCTCCCTTGCTGCTGATATAATTGAATGCATTTTGAAGAACCTGTTCCTGGCCTTTCACGTCAAGAAGTTCCCAGTCGGGCATAGTTATTCCATATACGGTCTCGGTAGATTTCTTAGCGCTCTTAATGTACCGCTCAACCCCCGAACCTACGAAATCAAACTCCGCGGCAACCTTTGTTATCGATTGCGACTCCTCATATTGATTGGCCCAAACGTATAAACCTAAACTCAAACCCGCGATAAGTATGGTTGCGGCTAGCAGCCATTTATTTAAACGCAAGAACGAAAAGCTCCTTGTCTTTTCTTCAACAGGCGCTCGTTCGAATGCAATAGTTGAACTAGTTGCCTCGTTGAATACCTTCGTTTTCTCGACCAATTCGGGCGCTCCTTTAAGAATCTCGACCAATTGGAGGGTCTTACCAGCGGCGTCCGAGACTACCTGATCGTATGTGTATCCATATTTTTCTTCGATGCCCTCCGGGGTCGTCGTCGCACGCTCAGCGCGAACAAGTTCTACAAATTTGTTCCCGATTCTGAGATTGCAATCGATCGCCGCTGCTGTTATTTCGGGCGTAAAGAACATGTCGGCAAGGTTATCCTTGGTCTGCCGTACACGTTCAAACACGTCGAATTTGAATAAACTATCGAGCGACGCGGCAGATTCCGCTTCGGCTGCGAACTCGCTAAATGAAAGTGTTTGAACCCGAACCAGATCCGCATAATCCGGCGATGAATATATTGATAGACTCCACCAGCCTGCATAAAGTGCCGCAATGTGACCGATCATCTCGACCCTGCCAAACATAAGATTTCGCCGTTGATCGTCGATCTCTCGCGAGAATAGTCGGGTCATCACATAGTCGAATTTGCCCCGAACGAGCTCGCTAAAAGGTGCATTTCGATAAAATCGCGAGAGAGCGATGAGCGCTTGTGAACTCAGCGACGGCTGTGAATTTTCACAAAAACGCCTGAGATTGGCTACGGAGATCTGTGCGTCACGTTCTGCGAGTGCAAAATACCACGCCTCAGTTTCTTTCAACAATTGCTGCTGAGCTTCGGCATGCTCTTCAGATTCAGGATCATCGGAGACCCGCACAAATTTGTGAAGTGCTTTCTTTGCCTCAAAGTCATCGTAAACAGGACCCGAGACTTTCATATGTTCCCGCTCAATACCAGCCAGAACGTGGCCTACCATCTGAAGGGTTGAGACTTCCTCCATCGCACGCTTGCGGAAGAACTCGGCAGGATCAATATCGACGGTGCTTTCGGGAACCAATTCTGCATTTGGATGTGAGATCTCGGCAACCGATGTATCACCTTCGAAATCCTCCTCATACTGAGAGGCTTTGCTCAAGAGCTCCTCCCGAGCTCTTTCTTTCTCGGCATCCAGCACTGTCGCTTCGATCAAGTTTTCGTCCTTTAGTTCATCGATGAGGTTCTCAAATACATTCATTCATTTCACCATCAGTTGCTGATACTTTATCTGCGGGGTGGGAAGCGAAGCATCCTAGCGATCAATTTCACTAAGACGCCCCGCATTTTGGGGGAAGGTGGGCAAAGTCGGAATTAAGGACGTATCTGTTCGATCTCGCCTGACTGATTTAATTCATACTGATAAATGGTTTCTCCGGGAATATTGCGTGTTGCAGTTATCAGGTATTCGGTTCTCAGTTCAGCATCGGTCGGGACCACCGGAGTCATTTCGAACACGAAAGTTCCCCTGACCAAGCGGTCGGAGGTGTTCGTCCCTAGGCTATTGCCCACCACCTGATTGATTTCCGCGAGGCGCCCGAAGCGACTATTCTGAGTGAAAAACGTAACTTGCGTCGACGCGATGACCCGCAACGTGGAGAAGACCGCGCCGTTTTCAGCAGCCCGTGTGGCACGCTGGAACGCGGGCACCGCCAGAGCGGCCACGACACCGATTACCACTACTACAAGTAAGAGCTCAATCAACGAGAATCCTTTTTCTCTATCCTTTCGCATTATCACGTGCCTCGCATCAGTCAGCGAGCAAAAAGCCTTCGGTGACATAATTTGACACCAGAAATTGACAGTTTGGCCGACCGTTTTTATAGGGAGGTTTTGTAACATCAATTTCTTCAATGGTTTCGCCTCATTTTCTGAAAGGCTAAAGCTGTCTCGCTACGTCTTATCGCAAGTTATGTGCCACTTCGTTAAACGATTTTCCGATTCGGGAACTCCAATTGGAAACCTAAGCAAGAGACACGGTTTATTTTTTTGCCGAATTTTACTACACTTAGGGTTTTTGTTGGATACAGGAATTAGAACGATCAGTAACTGGAGAGCCACATTGAGTTCAATAACCGAGCAGACCATTGAAACATATGGCATCGACAACTGGGGAGCAGGCTATTTTGGTGTCAACCGTAAGGGGAATCTAGTAGTTATCGCCCCTGAGAATGAATCTTTAACGGCTGATGTTAAAGAGATCATCGACGACCTCAGAAAACGCGGCGTCAATACGCCGGTTTTGCTGAGGTTTCCGCAGTTACTGGTTGGCCAGATCCGCAAACTGCAATCTGCGTTCAAGAAAGCGATCCGGGAATTCGATTACGAGGGCGGTCATCTTTGTGTTTATCCTATGAAGGTCAACCAGAATCGTGCCGTGATCGAAGAATATCTGCGCGAAGGTTCACGCTACAATTTTGGCCTCGAGGCGGGTTCCAAGGCTGAGTTGTATGCCGGACTTGCCCTCGAACAATCCCCCGATAGCCTTTTGGTCCTGAACGGCTTTAAGGACCGTGATTTCGTTAAACTTGCGTTTGCCGGTGCGGCAGCTGGTAAAAATGTTGTGATCGTAATCGAAAAGATGAGCGAGCTCGCACATTCGCTCGAGCTCGCGAACGAAGCGACCGATGAGAATCCAGAAACTAAGCTACCGATGATCGGCGTCCGCGTAAAACTCTATTCCAAAGGCTCAGGAAAATGGGAAAAATCGGGTGGCGAGGCTGCGAAGTTTGGTTTGACCACGACCGAGATACTTGACGTCATCCGCCAACTCCAGGACGCCGGCCGGATCGACATGTTGAAACTGCTCCATTTTCATATTGGCTCGCAGTTGACAGATATAAAACGCATCAAGAATGCGATGAAGGAAGCTGCCCGTACGTACGCAAAGATCCGGCAAATGGGCATTCCTATCGAGTACCTTGACGTCGGCGGCGGTATGGCCGTCGACTATGACGGGTCGCGAACATCCTACGAATCATCGGCAAACTATAACGCTCAAGAGTTTGCAAACGACGTTATTTACGTGATCAAAATGGTCTGCGACGACGAGAACGTCCCGCATCCAACCATTATTCAAGAATCCGGCCGATATCTTTCCGCGTACCACGCGATCTTGGTAACGAACATTCAGGACGAGATCGAGACCGTTGTCGAAGACCTAACGCCGATGAACCTTGACGAAGATGACCCACAAGTCGTTAAGGAACTCCACGACCTTCGCGAAACGATCACGGGCAAGAATTATCGCGAGTATTATCACGACGCCATTGAGCATCGAGAAGAACTATTCACAATGTTCAATCTCGGCCTGATCACGCTCGAAGATAAAGGCAAGGGCGAAGTACTTTTTTGGGACATATGCGAAAAGGCTGATGGTTTTGCTCAGCAAAAGAAATATGTTTCGGAAGAATTCGATGAACTTCGGCGGCTAATGTGCGCTAAATATCTGGCCAATTTTTCCGTGTTTCGGTCAATGCCGGACAATTGGGCACTTGAGCAGTTATTTCCAATTATTCCAATACATAAACTCAACAAAAAGCCCACAGAATATGCTACGCTATGTGATATAACGTGCGATTCAGACGGTATTGTTGACAAATTCGTGGATCTCCACGATGTAAAACCCGTGCTCGAATTGCACAAATTGGTCGAAAATGAGCCCTATTATCTGGCAATGATGCTGGTCGGTGCGTATCAGGAAGTGATGGGAAACAATCACAACCTGTTCGGCGTACCACACGAGGCTCATATTTTTATTGGGGAAGACGGATATATTATTAAGAAAGTGATCTACGGAGCTACCTTGGCCGACACGTTGACGACAGTCCGTTTCGATGCCGATCAACTTCATGATCTATTCCGCCGTGCCGTGATGAAACGTATAAAACAAGGCGAACTTTCGACAAAGGCAGGGAACCAATTAATAGAGTTTTACGAAAATCAGGCGGAAAGTTATACATATCTCTCGCCGAACGGCACAAGTGATTAAGTGCTTTGCCATTGGCTGCGAACGAGTATTTCGTTCCTGAACCCGGCAGCCTCTGGCTTATTGAAAGACGATGCAAATTTAGATATTTTAACGATAACGAAATTATGGTAGCTCAAAAGAAAACGAAGGCCTCAAAATTCCTCACTGTTCCAACTCGATCGGTTCCTATTGATCGTGACCGCTCGGTCGCAGGCCTGCTTGAAAAGATGGAAGGTGCCGGGTTCGGCGCGAAACAACTCGCCGAAGCACACCGCATTTGGCTGGATATGCTTGACGATAACACTACGATCTACGTTTGCGGGTCGGGGAATCTCGTAACATCTGGAATGCGTCGGTTGCTCGCTTACGTGATCAAGAATCGGTTTGTGGATGTGCTTGTTATGTCGGGTTCAGTGATATTCCAAGATATTCACGAAACGCTAGGCCGCAATCATTATCAGGCGCATCCGAGCATGTCCGACGACGAGCTTGAAGCTTCAGACATCAAGCGGATGGGCGATGTTCTCGCGAATCGTGAAGAGTATCAGGAAGCCGACGAATGGATAGGTAGCGTGATCAATCAGCTCGATCATTCGCGTGGTTATTCAAATCGCGAATTCCTTCATCTGATGGGCCGCGAACTTGCTGAGATCGCACACGAGGACGGCATAATTACGTCGGCGTTCAAAGCACGTATCCCGATCTTTTGCCCGGATCTGCTTGGTAGCGAGATCTCGGTCGGTATCGCTCGGGCTCGCTTTGAAAAGAAATCACAGTTCATGTTCGATACGACGCAGGATGCTATGGACATGATGACGATCGCTCAGAAGACTCGCATTTCGGGCCTTATCACACTTGGCAGCACGAGCAGCCAGAGCATGATCGATATGACCGAGATCGCTTCGTACATAACGCGAACGACTCCGCGTGGCCACAAATACGCCATCTCGATCGCTACCGATGCGGTGCCCCTCGATACCAGAACGCCTTCGTACAGCGGAACGCACACAAGCATGTTTGGTAAATTGGGCAAAGGAGCAACGACCGCTTTTGTTCCTGCTGACCCGTCGATCGCTTTGCCGATGATAATTACGGCGTTATCTCAGACCGCTGCGAAGTTCATGAAGGGCCGCAAACGCCCTAACTTCAGCTTCTCCGGCAAAGACATGACGATCGATGTGCCTTAGTTTGTAATAGAATTTCAATAAGAAAGCCGGGCATTATGTCCGGCCTTTTTTATGTGGGGAGCTTACTCTGATCTGGGAGTGTCCCTCCGGATGCTGCTTGTCTTACTCAAATAATCACTCAACGCCTGTAACCGTTTTTTTGTTTCCCACCCAAAGAATAACTGCATTATTGGGTGAAGAATAGGTCTTAAAAAACTAGGTCGTGCGAGAAAACTGAATCGATATTCGACCTTTGACGCGCTTTCGGAAATTCCGATATGGCGAATGCTCGCGGCAAATGCTTGAAAGAAGGGCGGGCGATTTATCATTTTGACTGCGGCCACTTTGCCGCGGTCAAAACTTATATAAATTGTACGTACTCCGATTCCACCCAAAATTGGTTTTCCACGACACAGCGAGACCGCACCTTTTTCGGCCATAGAGAACGGAGGTTCAAGATATGCTTCGGTGAGTAAAGTATCCCAGTCGAGCCTGCGATCGTAATCGTGGATCACATCGAACACCCGTTCGCAGCTAGCTGGCATATCTTTGATTACTAGACCTTTAGGCATTGCAGCTAGGTAGAAATCACACTCAGGATCTTTTCGTGTATCCCGCCGAAACCGCCATTGGACATGATCACAACAACGTCACCGTCTCGAAGTTCAGGTTTTAGGTGTTCAACGATCGCATCGGCATCAACAAGTGTTTCCGCCGACTTCCCTGTCGCGGCGATATTAGCTACAAGACGCTGAACGTTCATCACATCGCCGTAAGTCTTTGCGTCCTCCACATTGAACACACCTGCGATGATCACCTTATCTGCGTGGACAAAAGCGTCTCTGTACCGGTCCTCGAATATCGAAAGCCGCGACGAACGCGAACGAGGCTCGAATACTGCTATCAATCGGTTCTTTGAATAACGCTGACGCAATGCACGAAGTGTTTCATCCACTGCGGTGGGGTGATGGGCAAAATCGTCGATGACCGTAACGCCGCGCTCAACCCCACGAACCTCCATCCGCCGTTTCACCGATTTAAAGGTATCGAAAGCCTCCTGCATCTTTTCCTTTGAAATTCCCCACGCATCGGCTGCAATGATCACGGAAAGACAATTTCGAATGTTGAAATCACCGATAAGATGGGTTGAGAACTCGCCCCAAAGCTCGTCTTCGCAATAAACGCTGAATCGTGTCTTGTCCGTGTCGAGCGAGATATCACGAGCCTGCCATTTCGCGTCCGGGCCGACGCCGAAAGTCTCAACTTGCGTAAATAGCTTGTCCTTCATTTGATCAAGAACTTCGACCACGACCGGCGAATCGACGCCGCAGATCAGACGCCCGTTGCCGGGAACTAGATTCATCAAACGCGAGAACTGCCACTTGATCGCATCCAGATCTTTATAAATGTCGGCATGGTCAAATTCTATGTTCGCGACGATCGCTATCTCCGGCAGGTAAGACATGAACTTCGGCTTCTTATCAAAGTAAGCCGTATCGTATTCGTCACCTTCTATCACAAAATATTTGCTATCAGTAACGCGAAAGCTCTGTCCAAAATTTTGGACCACGCCGCCAACCAGGAACGTCGGATCTAGCCCACCGACCTCGCAAACCCAGGCCGCGATACTTGTCGTTGTAGTCTTTCCGTGAGTTCCCGCCACGACCATCGAACGTTTTCCGAGGATGAATTCCTCGCGAACGGTTTCCGCCTGTGAGCGATACAAGAGTTTCCGGTTCAAGACCTCTTCAAGCTCCGGATTGCCGCGCATGATCGTATTGCCGACGACCGTAATGTCTCGTGGAAGGTCGGTATTCACGGCTTTATAACCCGTCGTGATCCGTATGCCAAGCTCCTCAAGCTGCGTGGACATCGGCGGATAAACGTTTTGGTCCGACCCAGTAACCGTATGGCCACGAGCCTGAAGCATTCCGGCAAGCGACGCCATCGCAGTTCCGCAAATTCCAATTAAATGGTAGTGCATTTATTTCCTGACCAATTCGTCCGCTAACTCTGTTGCTCCTTAGATCTTTCGCAGTGCTTCGAGAATTCCAGCCGAATGGACGCCAACGGCCCGCGAACCTTCTGCCTCGTCGATGTACCAATAGCGGTTTGAAAGCTTTTGAAGATTACTATCGAAATTGAGCCCGACTAAATCACCCGCGCGATTAATTACCGGAATTGTAGCGTTCCTTCCACTGCCTGAGCGGCGGATTATCAAACGTCCACATGCCCTCGTCAGCACGGACCGGAAACGACATCACAAAAACGTTGAACAGAACGAACGCAAGTATTACTTTTTTCATTAATTTGATTTGGCCCTTGAAGAATGAGGATCAGCAATACGTACGAACCTAATTCCTCATTGCTTTTTGCTTCATATTATATCAAACTCCCGTTCGAACGCTGGACGCGACAAAGATTCTTTCAGAGAATCTGGAAACTATTAACGCGTTGTTGTGATCTGGCCACGGAAACGAACTAACGCAAAAGTTTTGACATCAATGGTTATATGACTTCGTCAAAATTGGCCACCTATCTGATCGTGATAGCGATTCTTTTACCGCAGTTTTCGTGGGCATTTGAAACTGACCAATATAATCTGCCTTCGGAGCCGCTTGCCGACATCGGCAGGGAGGTTGAGGAATATACCCTCGAGCAGATCCGAAAGGCGGTTGACAAAGTAAATGGCGAGATCGACGAAAAGCAAGAGTGCATTAAAGCGATAGGCAAAAAATGCGGTTCGATAAAGAAAGTGAACGAAAGACTTGCTTACCTCCGTTCGGAAGAGGCAATTGCACGGGCCGTATTTCGCGAACTTGGGTCCGGAATAATACCGTTCACAAAATCCGGAACTTGGATGAACGAACACACGTTCCGGGTCTCACCATCTCGCTACAAGACCGATTACAAGGATTCTATCTTCCTTTACGTACCAACCAATTACTTCACCATTAGCCCAACGGTCAACATGTATGGCGTAAGCTTCGGGACAGACAAGATCGCTCATTTTTTCCAACAAGGTTATACCTACTATCGGATCGCGGAACGTGCCCGTGCTAAAGGCGCCGCGAGATCCGCCGCGGATAAGAAGGCAGTAGATTGGGGTAAATTTACCGAGCGAACTTACTTTGGAACTATGGTCGGTGGTGTGTATTCAAACGCCGATCTCTTTGCCAATTATGTGGGAATGAAGTTCTACGAAGGTCTCACCCGATCCGTCAGCATTAACGGCGACACCGTTCGCCCGCCCACGCTGGTGCTAAACCATGGTAGGTGGATGATGAGCGATCGCGGATTGCTTGAAGCCTATTTTCTACGGCCATTTATCACCGACCACATGAACGAAGCACTCAACCCTTCGCTTTTCATTCCGGGGCTTCGCTCATCCGTGCGGGGCATCGTGCGAGGAAAAAGCTGCAAAAAATGGAGGTCATTGTATCCTTCTCGAACCAAAGACGAGTTCGAGAAAATAACCAATTCGCTCACAACTTGGAACGGCGAAGACTACGGATTCAAAACCAGCAAGAAGTTCGTCACGATCGGTAACACTTGTTTTCCCGAAACCGTTTCTGACCCATACTGAACCTGCGTGCTTACGCCAGCACACCTTTCAATTTTTCCATCGCACCTTCAAGAATTTGATCTTCCCGGGCGATACAGATACGGACGTGAGCGTCCCACATGTCGGAATCAGCAAACGCACTTCCCGGCGTCATCCCAACTCCGGCGTCGCGCATCAGCATTTCGTTAAAGGCGATCGCGTCGGAATATTTTTCCGGAATGCGTGCCCAGAGATAGAACGCCGAACCTGAATTATAAATATCAAATCCTAGATCGGTCAGACCTTCTGAGAATTTGATCCGTTTTGCATCAAACTTATCGCGAAGCTTCGTGTAGTAATCGTTATCTGCCATAAGAACTTTACTTAGTGCAGACTGAAGCGGCGTCGCGGGGCAAACATAGATCACATTCGCGGCGTTGTTGATCGGCGCGATCAGTTCGCCTTTGCCGTATGCATAACCGAGCCGCCATCCGGAAATATTCCACGATTTCGAGAACGAATTCACAGTAATAGTTCGCTCGCGCATGGCGGGCAGCGAAGCGATCGGCGTATGTGGATTCTCGCCTGTAACATAGTGCTCGTAAACCTCGTCCGAAATTACTAGCAGGTCTAGCTCTTTCGCGACGTCCGCGATGGCCTCAAGCTCGATCTGCGACAATACCTTTCCCGTCGGATTCGCCGGTGAACAAACGATGATCGCCTTCAGCGGAAACTCAGCCCGGTCCTTCAGTTCCTTACAGCGGACGAGCAACGCGGCTTTTTCGAACGTGAGGTTTTCGTCGAGTTCGAAAGCTTCGTTCTTTGCTCCAAATTCTTCAAGGATTCGTCGGTGATATGGATAATACGGTTCGAAAACAAGCGCGGACTTGCCTCGCAAATACGCCTGTGCAATGCCGATCAAGGCACCGGTTCCGCCGTTCGTTATCATCAATTCGAACGGAGTCGCAGCCGGATCGACCTCGATACCGTTGTATTTTGAGATCTTTTCCGCGACTGCTTTTCTTAGGTTCGCGTCACCTTCGCTGCCGCCGTAATGATTCTGGCTAGCGGCAATGATCGAAGCAGCCTCGGCTGCAAGTTGTGGATCGATCGGCAATTCGGACTGGCCCTGAACGAGATTCCCGCTCGGCGGAACAAGCCGCGTGATCGCGCGAATATCCGGCTTAACTTTCTTAACTTTTGCTTCAGTCATAAGGTTTAAGCATAGCAATTCGAGCAAAAATGACGAAGCCCGCATATTTTGAGCAGGCCTCCAGGCACGTCTACATCCAAAGTTTTACTCGTTGGTTGCGTCTGGATAGTAGATCAGCTCAATGATGTTTCCTTCGACGCCTTTGGTGTAAAACGACGATGTACCGTCGCGGTGGGGTTTGATCGGACGGCCTTCGTTTTCGGCGGCAGCTTCGAGTTCTGCCATCGTGTCGACCTTCAAACCGAAGTGCGGCGGATGGGTCGAATCCGGCGGAAGTAGTGCGATCCCAAATCCTTTGCCATCTCTCACCATCGCCCAGTCTTCATAAAGAGTTTCGACAGTGAATCCAAGTTTCTTATACTCTTCGACCGAACTATGCAGGTCTTCACACTTAACTGCAATGTGATCGACCGTGCCTGAAAATCTCAACTTTGACATCTTTTTACCTCTGCTTTGATTCTAACAAATCGATCAACAACCGATAAATTGGACGCGAAATCTGATAGATTATAGCTTTGCGGCATTATGAAAATCTTGATCGTCTCAGTCATTTTAGTTGCTTTCGCCGTAGCTGCGAACGCTCAGCCTGCGGTTATAGATGTGTTAGCGACTGCGACGGGAATAAAGATCACGCCCGCCGAACTTTCAAGTGAAACTCGTAAGATCTATGAACGCCGAACGGAGATCATTGCTTCGAATCGTTCTAAGTTTTTAGCTCAAACCGTGTCCGAAATGTTGCTTGCGGCCGAAGCTAAAGAACGCGGCATCCCGCCCGAAAAAATTTTGTCGGCAGAGTTTGAGAAACTTCTAAAACCGACCGAAGCACAGATCAAGGCGATCTATGACGCGAATCAGGCGGCTCTTGGCGGCCGTCCGTTGCCTGAGGTGCGAAAACAGATCGTCGCGTTTCTATCGCGCGAACCTGAAGAGAAAGCCGAAGGCGATCTGCTCGCTCGGCTCCGAGTAAAGCACAAATATGCCGCGGGCGTCGACATAAATGGCATAGCCTTGAAGCCTACCGACGTGCTGTTTTCGTTAGCCGGGAAACACTTCACCATGTTCGATTTTGAAACGAAAGAGCGAATCGCTTTGAACGACGTCGATGTTCACATCTACGAAGAACTGCTTGTCGGCGTAGAAGAAGCGTTGCTCAATAAG
Organism: Pyrinomonadales bacterium; assembly: GCA_038256005.1. GTDB lineage: Bacteria > Acidobacteriota > Blastocatellia > Pyrinomonadales > Pyrinomonadaceae > OLB17. The sequence goes on along the minus strand of JBBSKW010000009.1, from coordinate 19,106 downwards.
TTGATCGAAAAGGAAGCTGCCGAACGAAAACTAGATTCTGCAGGACTCCTCGCCGCGGAGATCACGGACAAGATGCGTGATTTCTCGGAAGGTGAACGGATGAAACTTCTGACTGTATTTCAGGAACGTTTGTTTGCAAAGTATGCTGTGAAGAACTTGCTTCCGGAACCGAAACGGCTTGCTCTAAATGTTTCGACGGACGACGATCCGTCGGTCGGCCCGGCGACGGCTCCTGTCGCGATCGTAATGTTCATTGATTATCAGTGTTCGACCTGCGGGGCGTTCAGCCCGATCGTCAAGCAGGTCGCATCGGAATTCGGTCCGCGTGTTCGGCTTGTAGTTCGAGATTTCCCGCTTGAATCGATCCACGAAAATGCATTCCCGGCTGCGCTTGCGGCAAATGCGGCTGCGAAACAAGGTAAATTCTTTGAGTACGGCGCGCTGCTTTATGCGAACCAAGCTTCGTTAGATGAAGGGTCGCTACTGGAATATGCCGAACAGCTCGGTTTGGACGCGGTGAAGTTCAAAGCTGATATGGCGGACCCGAAGAACGCCTTAGAGGTTCGAAAGGATATGGCTGATGGAGAGACCTACGGCGTAAGCGGCACACCGACAATTTTCATCAATGGCGTAAAACATCATTCTTTGACCGAGCCAAAGTTCCGACTCGCGCTCGAAAAAGCGTTGAGTGCGGTAAAATAAAGTCATGCGATCTAGTTTTCTTGCGATCATCTTTTTCTTTGCGGCCGGCTGCGGCCCGGCGAACCCACCCACGGCCATCAATACCGTCACAAATACGAAACCCGCTCTTGTGCCGACATATACTTACGACATTATTGCGACATATCCTCACGATCCTAAAGCGTTCACCCAAGGCCTAGTATTTCGCGACGGCGTTATGTACGAAGGAACCGGCGGCGAAGGCAGCGATCCGTATACGTCGTCGCTAAGAAAGGTCGAGCTTGCGACCGGAAAGGTATTGCAAAAACACGACCTGCCGAGCGAGTATTTTGGAGAAGGTATCGCGGTACTCGGCGACAAGATATTTCAGCTCACCTGGAAAGAGGGTAAGGCATTTGTTTACGAACGCGAGACGTTTCGTCTGCTTCAGGAATTCGAGTATCAGGGCGAAGGTTGGGGGTTGACCGAAGACGGAACTAATCTTTACATGAGCAATGGAACGCATGTGATTCGCGTGGTTGATCCGGCGAATTTCAAGGACGTACGTCAGATCGTTGTAAAGGACGAACGCGGCAATCCGGTGGTGCAACTCAACGAACTCGAATGGGTCAAGGGCGAGATCTGGGCAAACGTTTGGCAGAAGGGCTGGATCGTTCGAATAGATCCGACCAGCGGAAACCTGCTCGGGCGAATCGATCTTACTAAGATCACAGACGAAGAACAGCGAGGCAATCGCAACGCCGATGTGCTCAATGGGATCGCTTACGATGCTCAGAGTGATCGTTTGTTCGTGACCGGAAAACTTTGGACACGCCTTTTCGAGATAAAACTAAAACCTTCCGCGTGAATTTAATGGGCGAACACGAAACATTCATGCGGCGTGCGATCGAACTGGCACGCGAAGGCATGGTCAGTGCGGGCGGCGGGCCGTTCGGTTCGGTCGTTGTGCTCGACGGAAAGATCATCGGTGAAGGTTCAAACCGGGTGACAGCAACCAATGATCCGACGGCTCATGCAGAGGTTGTCGCGATCCGTAATGCATGCAAGTACATTGATTCTTTTCAGTTAGATGGCTGCGTGATCTACGCTTCGTGCGAGCCATGCCCGATGTGTCTCGGTGCCATCTATTGGTCTAGAGCCGATCGGATTTATATCGCATGTACTCGCGACGACGCTGCAAATGCAGGCTTCGACGACGCGTCCATTTACGACGAGATCGGTAAAGAAGTGGACGAACGAAAGGTTCCGTGCGATGTCCTGCTTCGCGACGAAGGGCTGACGGTCTTCAAGGAATGGATCGAAATGCCGGATAAAATCGAATACTAGTTCGCCGTGTCAAACACCTACTTTTTTATAATTCTTGCATTGTTCGTCGGCGCGTTTTTGCCGCTGCAGGTCGGCGTAAATTCGAAGCTTGCCGAGTCAGTTGATAGCCCGCTCGTTTCAGCCCTTCTTTCATTTTGCGTCGGAACGATCGCTCTGCTTTCATACATTTTGATCACCGGAGCGCCGCTAGCAAACGCGGTGAATGCAAAGAACGCTTCGCCAATTGCGTGGATCGGTGGATTGCTCGGCGCATTTTACGTCGCCGTTTCAATTGTGCTGCTGCCGAAGCTCGGCGTCGCAACAACCGTTACTCTCATAATCGCCGGACAAATGCTGATGAGCCTCGTCATGGATCACTACGGACTGCTCGGCGTTCCGGTGAAGGAGATATCGCTCGCGCGTGCAGGCGGAGCCGTTCTCGTTATCGCCGGAGTAGTTCTAATTCGCAAGTTCTAACCAAACTTTGTTTGAACACGGATGTAACGGATCGAACGGATTGTCGCGGATCTTCTATTAAGCGATCCGCCATATCCGCTTGATCCGCGTTCCAAATTTCACCGTCAAAAACATCGGGAACAAAATTCCTCAAGCAGGTGTCTAAGTGATTACCGTTGGCACCGGCGACTAACATGGAGGAATTAAAAATGTTTGACAAACTTATTGAATCGAATTCGAAAGGAACGAATACAAGTGACCGACGCGGTTACTTCGCGGTGTCAACCTTCTTTATGAGCCTGGTGCTCATCGCCGGATTGCTGGCCAGCATTTACGGTGCGAATTTTGACATCGGCGATCGCGACCTCGACGTTTCGCAACTGCTTGCACCGCTCGAAACCAATGCTCCCAAACCCGAACCTGCACCGAAGCCGGAAACGCAGCCCGAAAGTATACGGCGCTCATCTAAATTGCCTATGCGGACTGCTGCTATTCAGCAGATAACCGAAACCCCGAACAAAATAGTTCCGGTCGCAACCACGCCGATCGAATTTAAGGAGCGTCCTGACGGCCGTTTTGAGATGGGCAAGTTCAATTTGGATTTACCTAATTCGGGTGCTGTAACGGGTGTTCCCGGCGGGACAAGTTCAAAAAACGCAACCGGCGATTTCGGAGACGGCCTCGATTCTTCAGCGTCTACGCGAACAAGTACGCCTGCTCCTCCGCCCATCAACAAGCCTGAGATAAATAAGAATACTGTTGTTTCGCTAGGCGCCGTTAATGGAAAGGCCATCGTATTGCCCAGGCCCTCGTACCCTCAAACAGCTAGAGCGGTCCGAGCCGAAGGAGCGGTTCAGATACAAATAACGATCGACAAAGACGGTTCAGTTATTTCGGCAAAGTCCTTGAGCGGTCACCCGATGCTGAGAGCACCAGCTGAAAATGCGGCTCGCGGTGCAAAGTTTTCACCGACGAAATTGTCAAACGTGCCGGTCAAAGCGACGGGGATCATCACGTACAATTTCAAGCTAAATTAATTTATCTCGCTTGCTGAAAACGCTGGATCCGACTCGCCGCAATGGTCTCGGATCCGGCTTTTCTATGCGAGAAATTCCATCAGATCTTCCACATCCATCTCATGGATCGGAACGGGATATTTTGCCTTTACCTCGTCAAACGCGATTCCGTCGATAAGTATCGGCTCGTCGGATTTGATCGTGTGCTTTGGAATGATCACAAAATCGCCCTGGATCTGGTGCTGAACATTCAAATAATCTTGTCCGCTAAGCAGGCCCGCCACGGAAACATCACCACCAAAATATGTATTAGGCACTCCGAGCACCGAAAGCCGAGTTCCCGCGACCGCATTGTACTGCTCGATCATTTCCGAAAGCATCGGTGCAAACATCTCACCGGTCAGGATAGTTCCGTATAAATTCTTTCCTGATCTCGAAGGCTGCGTCGAAACCATTACATTCTGAGGCACAGCGGCAGCCGGGTGCGTTCGGGCGTCGGCAAAATATTTTCTGGCGATCGCTGCGCCTTCTTTTCGTTGCGTTTCCGTTTTATGTCGACTCAAAACCCTTTCGAACCGATTCACAAACGACCTGATCATTCCGACGCCGTCTTCGATCTGCGGATAATTTCCGTAATGACGCCGCGATGGAATTGATACGCCGCCTTTCAGATATATCTCGTCGCCAAGAAATGCGAACGTAACACCGAGCGTCTTTCGAAATTCCTTTTGAAGCTTTTCAACCTCGCTGATCGTGCGGCGGCAGAATTCGGGCGTAACTCTCGTAAGTCGTTCGTCGGTGTTGTATCGCGTCAAAGCGACTGGCACGACCGCGACCGAAACTACCTTCGGATAATGCAACGCCAGATCTCGAAGCGTCTTTTCGAGTATCGCTCCGTCGTTTATCGTCGGGCACAGCACTACTTGTGCATGAAGCTCGATATCGTTATCAAGCAGTGTTTTCAGCTTGTCCGCAATATCCGCACGCGATTCATCAACCCCAAGCAAATACGCACGCGTTTTCAGATCAGTTGCATGAACCGAAACGTATTGCGGCGATAAGCGCTGTTCGATGATGCGTTTCATCTCGTCCGGCGTTATCGACGAAAGCGTTGTGTAATTCCCGTAAAGGAACGAGAGGCGAATGTCTTCGTCGCGAACAAAAAGCGATGGCCGAGCTGTTTCCGGGTTGCCTTTACAAAAGCAAAACAGACATTCGTTCGCACATTGACGCGGAACGATCTGCTCGAAATTCAGCCCGAAGTCCTCGCCTTCTTCACGATCAAACTCTATCTCGTGCGTCTCGCCGTTCGGTTTTTTTACTTGAAATATTAGGTCGGTCTCGCCCGCGGTTTGAAAGCGAAAATCCAAATAATCGCGAACGGGACGTCCGTTAATCCGGACAATTCTGTCATTGGCGCGTAACTCGAGTTCTTCGCCAAGACTGTCCGGCGTGACCTCAGTAATGATCACGCCCGCTCGACGAAGCTGCGTTACAGCCGGTGTTACCGCAAATTCGTACATAACAACCCTTAAGTATGACAGATAATGTGAGCGCGGATGAAACGAATGAAGCGGATTTCCACAGATCAATGATTCCAAATTAATAGAAATCTGATCCGTCAAAATCCGCAAGATCCGCGTTTTATCCTTTCGCCTACGCCGCCGCTGCTTTGAGATCGATCAAGCTATCGAGCGAGGTGTATTCGAGCTTTTGTGACTCGGCAACCGCATCGTAGGTCAGCTTTCCGCCGTAAGTATTCACACCTTCGCGAAGACCGTGATCGTCCTTGATCGCCTGTTCGAATCCCTTGTTTGCAAGGTCCAAAGCATAAGGAAGCGTTGCGTTTGTAAGTGCAAACGTCGAGGTACGCGGGACCGCTCCCGGCATGTTCGCGACGCAATAATGCAAAACGCCTTCTTCATAATATGTCGGGTTTGAGTGCGTCGTCGCGTGCGTCGTTTCAAAACAACCGCCCTGATCGACCGCAACGTCAACTAGCACCGCACCGTGCGGAATAAGATGAAGCATGTCGCGCGTGACTAATTTAGGTGCCGCGGCGCCAACGACTAGAACAGCGCCGATCACGAGATCTGCATGCGAGATCGCTTCTTCGATCTGGTATCGCGACGAAGCAAGTGTTTGAACTTTAGAGAGAAAAATATCATCAAGCTGGCGGAGCCTATCAAGATTGCGATCGATGATCGTTACCTTTGCTCCCAGCCCGACCGCCATTTTTGCAGCTTCAGTTCCGACCACACCACCGCCGATGATTACGACATTCGCCGCCGGAACTCCGGGAACGCCGCCGAGCAAAATTCCGCGGCCGCCGTTCATTTTTTCCAAATACGTCGCACCGACCTGAACCGACATCCGCCCTGCAACCTCAGACATCGGCGTCAAAAGCGGTAATCGGCCTTGTTTGTCAGTGATAGTTTCGTATGCAACACCGGTTACTTTACGCTCCATCATCTGCTTCGTAAGTTCGAATTCCGGCGCCAGGTGAAGGTAGGTAAACAGCAGTTGATTCTCTCGCATCCGAGCGTATTCCGGCGCGATAGGTTCTTTTACCTTAACGACCATGTCGCCTTCGCCCCACGCATCGTCAGCCGTTTCGACCAGCTTTCCGCCGGCTCCAACGTACTGATCATCAGCGAACCCCGAACCTTCGCCAGCCGTCTTTTGCACGAAGACTTCGTGTCCGGCCTGAACCAACGCATGAACACCGGCCGGCGTTAAGCCAACACGATATTCGTTATCTTTAATCTCTTTCGGTAAACCGATCTTCATTATGTGTCTCCAAAGTAGAGTGAATTCTTATGTATTGTTTGCAATCCAATAAAATACCATTATGGCCTTGGGAAAACAATTCAGATGTATTCGAATCTAGAGGGTTCTAAAAGGACCATATCATCGGAATAAATATGGTCGACAATATCCAGAACATCACATTTAAGGGCGCCCCCACCTTCACAAAGTCAATGAATTTATACTGACCAGGTCCGTAGATCATAGTGTTGGTCTGATATCCGACCGGCGTCATAAAGCTCGCGGACGCTGCAAATGTGATAGCCATGAGAAATGGCATGGCGCTTACATCCATCGTTTGAGCTGTCGCGATGGCTATCGGCGCAAGTAGGGCGGCCGTCGCATTATTTGACATCGTTTCGGTCAATAACGTCGTGACCAAATAGAACGCCGAGACCAGAGCTATTGGTCCGAACACACCGACGTACGTGATCATATTGCTGGACAGGAGTCTGGCTGCACCCGAGGCATCCAATGCCGTGCCGAGCGAAAGTACCCCCGCGAGCAGAAAGATGATCTTCCATTCGATCGCTTCGTACGCCTCTTCAATCGAAAGGCACCCGGTCAAGATTAGTGCGATGGCACCGATCAACGCCGCTACGACTATCGGGGCAATGCCCATAGTCGCCGCTAAGACAACACCTGCAACAATAGCGACGGCGAAAAAGGCTTTGCCTCGGCGAAACTCTGATGCGTCCTTCTCTGAGGTAATAATGAAATCCCCGCTTCGCTTGAAGTTGCCTAGACGGCTTACCTCTATTTCAAGCAGCAGCAGGTCACCGGAACTAAGAACGGTATCAGATAACTTTTCATGGAGTACGCGGCCGCCGTGGCGAATAGCGAGAACGGTGCCGCCATATTTTTCGCGGAAAAAGGACCGCTGCAATGTGCTGCCGACGAGGTCGCTTTTCGGGTCTATCACCGCTTCGACGAGCCGGAATTCCTCTGACGATAGATTTTCATCACCCCATTTGCTCTGGGGTTTGAACTGTACGCCATTGACTTCCTGTAGCGCCCGGATCTTCTCAATGTCGCACCGGACTAGGAGCACGTCATCAGCCAGGAGATAATCGCGGGCTGAGGGAAGATTGATAACCTCGTCGCCGCGTCCGATCTTCAAAATAGAGAGGTCAAGTTCATGAACCAAGGGAGCATCCTTGATCATCTTATTAACAGAGGATGATTCAGCAGACAGGACTATCTCGGTGAGGTATTCGTTCAAGGCAAATTCTTCAACAAGGTCACCCTTACCGCGTCTTTCGGGTATTAGGCGAATTCCGAAGAGCAGCATGTAGGCAGTGCCGAAGCCGAACATTAGCAAACCTAACGGGGCGAACTCGAACATTGAAAACGCCCGCAGTCCGTTTTTCTCAGCGATGGAACTGACCAGAATGTTCGTCGACGTTCCGATGAGCGTACATACGCCGCCAAACATAGAGGCGAACGAGGCGGGCATTAATAACTTAGAGGCGCTGATGCCGGTCTCGCGGGCGACTCCGAGCAGAATCGGCAGAAAGATAGCTATGACCGGGGTATTGTTGATGAATGCCGACAGTATCCCGACGACGATCATTACCGAAATAATGCCGACCCAAAATCCGTTTCCGAACATACGACTAACAAAAACGCCGAGAAAGCTGACCGCGCCCGTCTTGAATAAACCGGCGCTGAGAATAAACATCGACGCGACTGTTACTGTCGCAGAATTGCTAAAGCCAGCCAGCCCCTGCGAAGGGGAAACGATACCGCTCAGTAGCAGCAATGCCATCACGAGAAGCGCGACTAGATCGACCCGCAACTTTTCGGTGACGAAAAGGAATACAGCCAATACCAGGACCGCAAGAACAATAATGATCTCTAATGACATAAAAATAGGCGCCAGCAGAGCGACGCCTAGATTAACGAATTCAAAAGACTAGTTCAATCTGCCGACTAGATGTCGACTGCATCAATCTGGGCTTTTTGTAGCTTGCCGGAGTAGTCGATATACAGCGACTTCCATTCGCTAAAGATATCGAGCACCTGTGTTCCGGCTTCGCGATGACCGTTGCCGGTGCCTTTTGTTCCGCCAAATGGCAAGTGAACCTCAGCGCCGATCGTCGCCGAGTTTACATAACAGATACCTGTATAAAGCTCTTGCATGGCATAAAAAGCGTTGTTCACGTCTTGCGTATAGATCGCCGACGACAGGCCGTATTTGACGCCGTTTACAATATCGATCGCTTCATCGAGCGTTGAGAACGGGATCACGCATGTCACCGGCCCGAAGATCTCTTCTTGCTCGATCCGCATTCCGGGCTTTACGTCGGTAAAGACTGTCGGTTCGACAAACCAACCCTTTGAATAATTTCCTTTGGTCAACCGATTGCCACCTACCGCAAGCGTTGCTTTGTCCACTTTTTTGCCAATTTCGACGTAGGCAAGTATCTTTTGCATCGCGTCCTCATTGATCACCGGACCGACCTCGGTCTTGGCGTCGAGGCCGTGGCCGACGCGAAGCTGTTTAACTTTTTCAACCAATTTCGCACAAAATTTCTTGTAGATCTTTTTGTGAACAACAAGCCGCGACGAAGCCGTGCAGCGTTGGCCGCTCGTCCCAAACGCTCCCCACAGCGAGCCTTCGACGGCGTTATCGATATCGGCGTCGTCCATCACTATGATCGCGTTCTTGCCGCCCATTTCCAGGCTTACAATCTTGTTGTCGCGGGCACACGCTTCGGCAATTATCCGTCCGGTGTCGGTCGAACCGGTGAACGAGATCAGCCGGACATCCTCATGCCCAACCAATGCCTCACCCGGCTCGCTGAAACCATTGACGACGTTTACGACGCCTTTCGGAATGCCCGCTTGCTCACAAGCCTTGACCAGATTGATCGTTGAAAGCGGCACGTCCTCGCCGGATTTGATAACGACCGTGTTACCGCAAACGAGCGCCGGAATGAGCTTCCACGAAGGTATCGCCATCGGGAAATTGAACGGCGTGATCAGTCCACACAAACCGACCGGCTGGCGAACGCACATCGCGAACTTATTCGGCATCTCCGCCGGTGTTGTAAAACCATGAAGACGCCGGCCTTCACCAGCCGTGTAATATGTGCAATCGATCGCTTCCTGAACGTCGCCGCCGGCTTCCTTCAAGACCTTGCCCATCTCGCGGGTCATCTGCTGCGTGAACTCGTCTTTATTCGCTCTCAATATTTCGCCGAGCGTAAACAGCAATTCCGCACGTTTCGGTGCCGGTGTCCGACGCCATTTCGTCGCCGCATTCTTTGCTGCTTCGACTGCCGCATTCACATCGTCGGCATTCGACTTCGGAAATCGCCCGACGATATCGTTCGTGTTCGCAGGGTTCACGTTGTCAAACCATTCACCCGACGAAGATTTCACCCATTCGCCACCAATGTAATTGTGATACGCCTGCGGTTTCGCAACCGCACCGCTCCCATTCGCACCCTTAGCCGCCTTCTTCTCTTTCACCTGTTTTGCCTTTGCCATATCTCTCTAGTCTAGTTTCCCGCCAAAAAAAATCAAAAGCCCTGCGACCTTTCCGCAGGGACAAATGTTAATTTGATTTCTTTTTGACCGATCAAGAATGGATGGCCTTCATCAAGGCATCTTCTTCGCTGTACGCTTAATCGTCTCCAATTTCACCTTTGCGTTATCCAGACTCTTTAGCGAGGTTTCGAGTAAGCCAAGCGAAATCCGCAATCTACTTCGCCTAGAACTGATCTCATTAATTGCCAAGAGTACATTCTGTTCATCGGTCTCTAAAAATTGGGAGTCCAGTACAATATAGTCTTCCCTAGAAGCCCAATCTTTGTCGGGATCAAAATCAGGGTTGTTACCGTCCGCCTTATTAATGGCCTTAATGGCATTTCGGAAAACTATATGAGACTCGCTCGGAGTGATCGGCAGGTACATGTTTGCAAGATCCAGATAGAGGCATGCCACTTCTTGGACGGGAATTTCTAGTGAATCTAACTCCTTCTGCATCTCAGCAAGATTCTCAGTATGCACTTCTCGGTTAGCCAGTACTAGAGTATTTGCCGCGAAACGTTTTCGAACGCGGGGTCGAAGAAACTTGGGCGTTTCGTTTATGAACTTAAAAGATGCAGGAATGTCCCCAGATTCAAATGCCGAAAGAGTGGCTGAGGCAGCGGCAGAAACACGCCAGTTTCCCCATCCAATCGGGGAAATCTCTCGGTACTCATCACCATCGAACCCTTCAAGAATCGAAATTATCATTTCATGGTTATTTGCTTCCTGTAACTTCAAAAATACGGCTCGGTAGTTCATGACTTTCACCTCAGGATCCTTTGAATCCCTTGCTGCTTTCATAAGTTCGTCCACCGTGTCGGGCCCACCGTCAATTTTTGCTTTTGAGGTTCCCCGTAGTGAACCAGGCAAAAATGGCAAACATATCTGCGCATTATCGCGAAAACGAGAAGATTGCTCCGGGAGAAATTCGTCGATCATTGGTCGAACCGAGGCAGCATAAAATGCTATCCCGCATCGTCGAGGACGCTCTGATTCGATAACAACGGCCCCCGACAAAAGTTCAGAAAACAATTCGGCGACCAACCGCCGCGAATTGTTAGAAAATTGTCTTCCTTTGTTGAATTCACCAAGGTATCGATTGAGATTGAAGGCAAGCAAATAGCTGGCCTCGGTATAATTACCTGTTGCCAAAACCTTTGCTCGTTTGATCAAAGTCTCGGCCGATAAGCTGTCCTTGAGATTAATTTCTACGATCAATCCTGGCAATTCTTGTGCGAAACCATACTTAAGTGAATTAGAACCATAAGCCAAAGCTAATTTCGGATTTATACGAGCGACGTGGAAACCAATTGACGCAAACAGACTCGCGATTTTTGAATTCTTGCGAAGGGTTTGCGATGGGGCTTCTTCGAACCCAGCCTCAAATTTGCTAACGACTTCGACACCAATTTTCTCATCTAGTTCGAAAATGATTTGAAGAGTCGGTACCGCATAACCTAGGTTCGATTCAAGTTTTTTTTCATCCTCGGTCTTGAGCCCATTCATTACGAGATCGGCTGATTTCCTTAAATACGTCTGAGCTTCAAACCCATTTTGTTTCCAAATGATCCTCGCCAGTAGTGCAAGGTAGAACGAATTCTCAGGTTCGGAAAGAGCCGAAGAATTGGACGCAGAACTCTTTACTAGTTCATTCACACGCCTGTTCCATTGAGCGAATTCAAACTCTGCTTGCTCTAATGGCGAGGCACTTTGATTCGTCTGTGCGTAGGCTGACGAAAATAGATGGGTCAGAAAGATGAAGAGTATTATACCGGCGTTGCTGAACCGAATTAAATAACAACGTGACATAAGTTGAGATGGGCGGAACATTACGACCATTTTTCAGTCCCGAGTTGACAATAAGGTACGATTGTTACGTCTGGAATATAGTGTTAAGCCACAATTCGATCTTGTGGCCTAACTCGATAACAGATTAAGAATCTGGTGGTTCCTCCGGTGGCGGCAATTCGTCATCCGGTTTGGCCTCACATTTATCTGTGTTTATATTACATCGCCCACTTGCACAATGATTGTCTGAACAGCATTTGCAGCCATTCGGACGCGGTTGTTGAGCGGGACAATTTTGACCAGGATCTGCTTCACACGCGGAAGCGGGGCGTTCTGGTATAAGCCAGACTCCAACTAGCAAAAGTGTTAACGCACACAAGCGAAATATTTTCATCAATCCTCCTTCTTAAGTTAAATGTTCGAAATACAAAATGCCTATAACTATTATTAGGCCGGAAACTTCGGATTATTTATAACTGCCTTATTCCAATTGGCTATATACTTCCGCTTCTTTTTCTTTTGAAAGTCGCCCTACCCAGTAGCTAATTATTCGTCCTTCTTGATCCGTAACAAATAGTGTTGGCGTACCGTCCACGTCAAGATCCCCAAGCGGCGCGAACGTAACCTGCACCGAATCGAGTCCAAACTGTTGTACATATCCTTCGGCGTTTTCAGTTTTTGGCGGAAAAACAGCAATGGTTCTTGCTTCGTTTTGCAAGGTTCTTCGAACTAGATCCTTGTAAAACGTCATACTATCTTCGCAAAATCGACATCCTTTCATTAGAACCAAAAGAACATTGCGCTTGCTAAGCGATGGCTCAAACCCCGGAATCGAAACAATGTTTCCAACCGTTGGCATTTTTGCTTTCGGTTCATTTGGTAGAACGTATTTGTGAACCAATAAAGCGAGAAAAGCAACAGCGACGACGATCGTGAGAATGTTTACGATAGTTTCTAGTAGGCTTTTTCTGTTGCTTGAGAGCATGACGAAAATAAGCGAAAAACTAATTTTCTGGAATGTTAATTGCGGGGGGGGATTTGTCAAGCTTTTTATTTCCGTGGATGATTTTTGAACGTTTGCCCCACGAACTAGGGACAGTTTTGGCTCGCTGATTGCCATCAAACAAAAAACCCGAACGTTAAGGCTCGGGCTTATTTTGGAGTTTTACGGTGGGCGTTCTACAAGATCGCCCGCCGAGTTGGTCGCGTTGTTTATTGAACGGTAAACTGCACGATCTTTAACTGCGATGCTCGTGAACGCGGGTCGAAGGTCATTACGTGGAGCACGACCGGGTCGCCTTTTTTGAGTTTGGTGGTCGCGTCGGCAAACGCTTTTTCGTTTGCGATCGAAATTCGGTTGAACCTGACGATCACGTCGCCTTCGCCGAGAGCGTCACCGCCGTTTGAAAGTTTCACATCGGTAATAAAGCTTTCAGGATTGATCTCTTTCACGACGACGCCCGTCTGCCCGTCGAGTTTGTAGGTCGCGGCAAGTTCAGGAGTCATTGAAATGACCGTTAAACCAAACGGCTTCGCCGGCTCGGTCTTCGGCTCGATCGGGAGCGGTTTGCGGTCAGGATTCTCCGCCACCTCCGCCCGTGCCGGCCGTTCACCAAGTTTGAAATTTACGGTCTTTCTCGTTAGTTCATTACGCTCTTCGCGAAGCACAGAAACATTCACTGTTCTGTCCGGCGAAGTAGATGCAACTTTTGCAATCAGATCCTGAGCACTTTGGATGGCCTTACCGTCGAATTCGACGATAATGTCACCGGCCTTCAAACCTGCTGCAGCCGCCGGCCCGACTTCGGCACGAACGTCGGTGATGATCGCTCCCCGAGTTTCCCCCATCCCATAAACCTTTGCGAATTCAGGCTTTACGGAATCGAGCAAGACTCCTAAGAAACCGCGTTTGACCTTACCATTTTGCAGAATCTGGTCAAAAACATACTTCGTTTCATTCGACGGCAGAGCAAATCCGACACCATTAGAATCGCCGGTCGAAGTCGCGATCTGCGAATTCACGCCGATCACTTCGCCGTTTACATTTACAAGCGGCCCGCCCGAATTTCCCCGATTGATCGCAGCATCGGTCTGGATAAATTTCTGAAAAGGCGAGCTTACAGCAGTCTCACGTTGACGGTTCGAGATGATCCCGGCCGTTACCGATTTTGACAATCCGAACGGTGAGCCAAGTGCTAAAACCCAGTCTCCGACTCTCGCGCGGTCCGAATCTCCGAGCTTAACGAAAGGAAGGTCGCGTCCCGCGTCGATCTTTAGCACGGCAATATCGGTTTCGCCATCAAGGCCAAGTACAGTCGCCGGAAGCTCCTCGCCCGAATCAAGCTTTACCGTAATGCGGACAGCATCTTCTACAACGTGCGCGTTCGTTATTACATAACCCTTGCTATCGACGATAAACCCGCTACCGACGGATTGTGCGGAACGGCGAGGCATTTGCCGGCGAAAGAACTCCATTATGTCGTCAGCGTCGTCGGGCTGCGCCGGCGTGCCCGGCTGCCTACGTGTTGTCACTTCCGGAACACGGCCTTTCGTATCTATGCTGACCACCGCCGGTTCGACCTTTTTCGCGATCTCGGCAAAAAGATCTGAAAGCTGCGCCGGCGTCGCAGCCCCGTTCGCAGGTGTTTGTGCAAGTGAGGATCCGGCGCTCGCGATGCCGAGGACGATAGCGAAAACAAATTTACTGAAGTGAGAACGAAGAAACGCTGCGGTATAAATGCTTGACATAATTGCTCTCCCTTGAACGCATCTGGCCGATTCGGCGGTGCATAGATTCTAACAAATGAATTCATCAGTTCATACAAAATTCGGTTTGCTCAAAAGCTGAGCAAAACCTTCAGACTGCCTTTCACCCGAGCCTTGTCCATCGCCGCAATGCCTTGCTCTATCGGAAATTCGGCTGTTACCAGACTTTCAAAACTTATCTTTTCTTTCGCCATCAGTTCCAAGGCGGGTTCGAATCTGCCGCATCGAGAGCCGACGATCGTTATTTCATCGACAACAACACGCCAGACTTCCCACTTTGGTTTCCCCGAAAAGGTCGACTTCAAAACGATCTTCCCTCGCGGGCGGATAATATCCAACGCCGTCGCAAAGCCCGATTCCGAACCGCTTGCTTCGATCACAATGTCAAAAGCGGACTCAAGGTCTGACAACTCGGACACGAACTTGGTCTCAACTCCGAATTCGGTCGCAATATCTAGTTTGGATGCATGTTTCCCGATCAAGGTTACTTGGCCCGTTCGTTTGGCTAAAGCGATCGCACATAAAAGTCCGAGCTTTCCGTCGCCGATGATCGAAATACGCGGATCGCCATCGACGCTAACTCGCTCCAATATGCCCAGTGCTGCTGCAAATGGTTCAACAAAGACCGCATCGCGGTCCGGGACCTGATCGGGGACCGCTATCAGATTTCGGGAAGGAAGCGTTAAATACTCGGCATGAGCACCATCGCGGCCTTTAATGCCCAAAACGGTTCTCGCCGGACAATGTCGCGGATCGCCCGTCATACAAAGTTCGCACCTGCCACATCCCGCGTTTATTTCACCGACAACGCGTTTGCCAATGAGGTTGGGCCGATCAGGCGAAGTTTCAACTATTCCGACGAATTCATGCCCTATAGTCCCCGTAAAACCTGCGTAACCGTTAACGATCTCAAGATCTGTATTGCAGATACCCGAAAAAAGAACCCGAACCAGCGATTCTCCCTCACTTGAAGGAATCGGCATATTTTCAAGTTTAAGACCCTGTTCTGCGACTCGGAGTGCTTTCATAGACGCTCGAAATTTACAAATTATTGACTAATCAATATACTGAAGCAAATGAAAATAGGATTCAATACTTTCTCAAATAATTTACTACGTGCAATTTCACTCGGCCTCTTGCTTACGATCACGGCCGGATTCATCGCTTCATGCGGCGAGGCATCGTCGTCAAATAGCGTCTCATCGCCCGGAACACCTGCAGAATCGCCTACCGACGCATACAAAAAGCTTTACGCGGCGGTTAAAAGCAAGGACACCGAAGCGATAAAGGCCGTTATTTCCACAAAGACACAAGAATTTGCAACGATGGTGTCGCAGAAGCAAAACACGCCGATCGAAAAAGTTTTTGAGAATGGATTTACATCGACCACATTTGCCGAATCTTTGCCAGAAATTCGCGACGAACGCGTAAGTGAAGGAATGGCGAGCGTTGAGGTTTACAATTCCAAGGACAAGCGTTGGGAAGATCTTCCGTTTATTCTCGAAGAAGGTGGCTGGAAGCTTGCCATCGGCGACCTTTTTGCCGGAACGCATAAATCGCCCGGTAAGGGACGTGCTCAAAAAGAAGAAGAGGCCGCAAATGTTTTGACCGACAGAATGACGCCTGTGAACGCTAACGTTAACGGTAATTTCTCAGGCGGTCCGCGCCCGGCGGTTCCCGCCGAAGGAAATGCTGCAAAGCCGAAATGACCACACCGGCAGAACTAACCGCGATAATTGAGCAATACACGGGACACGATTGGAAACTTCGTCGAGTCATTGGATCGTCGGATCTATTAGAACTTTTCGACAAGGGTATTGTCGGGGGCGATCTTGGCCTTCATTCGAAATCGTTCGAGCTCGATTGTTTATGGTTCTCACGTGCTTCGCGAATCGGCTCGGAAACCTGGGAATTGCGTCGCGTAACGGGAACGCCTTATGCTCTAGTAGCAGTTGCTTCTGACGATCTAACTCCGATCGAGGTAGAAGAGTTACTCTGCTCGACCGAGTCAGAAATGCTTGGTGCATCAGCTCCGAGGCCTGATTCGGGAAACCGAAACTAATATTTTGCGACTTAAATGCTCCGATTTACAGGTCTGGAAAAGATTCGCTTGACATCGAAATCGTGTGGTAGCAAACTTGAGTAGTTGAAATTATGATCAAAGATTTCGGGCCGACAGTCGAGCGAGTTTGGGAAGGCTTGAGGCCGATGACAAAAAACATGCTCGAAGGCGCACTTCAGTCAAGCAGCGTCGGAGCCTCAACTAACCCCGCACAGAAATTCTCTTACGACACGCATGCCGATTGGGAACTAAGCAGACTTCTCTCTGCTCTTGACCAACAATCGAAGGAAGAAAGATCGGAATCCGGCGACAGGAAGATCGGTGAGATCAGCAAACTGGCGGAAACTTGCGCTAACGTTTTGGAAACGCAGAGCGGTGCGGCGGAAGTCTTCATCCAGCTGGCAACGAGGGCACTCGAGCGAAACGATTACGGCAAGCTGGACCAACTATCTGACCGGCTGAACGATCAATTCTCTGCCGGCGAGATCGCCGAGATCGTCCGACAAACCGATATGCCTCAGATAAGAGCGATCGCTTACGAGACCTTGGCAATGATGCCCGCTCAATATCTATCGGCCTTGCTTGATGATCCGCTTTATTCCGAGATCGCCGTCGCTGCACTCGAGCAAAAGGCGTTTGAGTTTGATTCGGAAGAGGCTCGGGATCTGCTTGATCAGTTCGAGCAGGAAGGCCCGTACCGCGAATCAGAGAATTGATCTTTTGCAGTACACTTTTTATTTGATCGTTTCGCCGGAGGTTTTACGTTCGGCTTTTTCGTTTTGCCAAAGCCCCAACGGAAGGGCGTCGGCAACCACGAGACGCCGCCGACCCGAACTCCTAACCACACGACCGGTGCAACTATCTTGTTGTACCAACCTTTCTTAGACCGAACACAACGGTAAAGCCGTAGGTCGGATTTCCATCGCTCTTTGCCTGTACCGCCGAAGTAATAATCGCGATCATGAGCAACGCAGCAATCGCAATAATTGCCATCCGGGAATAAGGAACAGTTGTCCGATCTGAAGTTTGCGGGGTCCGGAGCAGGCTTTGAAGATTGCGAAAAAACCGCCGTACCGCTAACGAAGATGAGCGATACGGCGAATAAAATTGTCCAGATTAAACGTTTGATCTTCGTAGATCTACTCCGCTAATTTGTGGCTGTCGCGTCTGAAGTTTTTCGCGAATAACGGTTCGGATACATCGGATATCTCGCCGTCAATTCGGCTACTTCTCGTTTGACCTGCACCTTGATCTCTTCGGATTCCGGGTCACGAACCACTGACGCGATCATTTTCCCGATCGCTCTCATATCGTCTTCCTTCATTCCACGGGTAGTTAACGCTGGCGTGCCGATGCGGATGCCGGACGCAATGAACGGCTTCTGCGTATCAAACGGAATGGTATTTTTATTAACGGTTATGTGAACGTCGTCCAGTGCTTTTTCCGCCACCTTTCCTGTGATGCCTTTGCCGCCCATATAAACATCAACTAGTATCAAATGATTATCCGTTCCGCCCGAAACTATTCGTAATCCGCCGTCAGCAAGAGTTTTGGCCAATACTTTCGCATTCGCGATTACCTGCTGTTGATAGCCCTTGAAATCGTCGCGAAGAGCTTCGCCAAACGCCACAGCCTTTGCCGCGATGATATGAACCAACGGTCCGCCTTGAACACCCGGGAAAACGCTTCGATCAATATCTTTGGCGTATTCTTCTTTGCAAAGAATTAGTCCGCCACGCGGCCCTCGAAGTGTCTTGTGTGTGGTCGTCGTAACGAAATCACAGTTCGGTATCGGCGACGGATGAAGCCCGACCGCAACAAGGCCCGCAATATGCGCAATATCGGCCATAACCTTAGCGTCGACACTTTGGGCGATCTCGCCGATGCGTGCAAAATCTATCGTACGCGGATATGCAGACGCTCCGCAGATCAACATCTTTGGCCGCGATTCTTCGGCGGTCTTTTGCAGCTCGTCGTAATCGATCTGTTCGGTCTCACGGTTCACGCCATAATCCGCGACCTTGTAATTTATGCCTGAAAAATTGAGCGGATGGCCGTGCGTCAAATGACCGCCGTGCGAAAGGTTCATTCCGAGGATCGTGTCGCCATGCTGAAGCGAAGCCAGAAACACCGACATGTTCGCTTGAGCTCCGCTATGCGGCTGAACATTTGCATGTTCAGCACCAAAGATCTGCTTCGCACGGTCGATCGCCGCCTGCTCGACAACGTCCGAAAATTCGCATCCGCCGTAATATCGCTTGCCCGGATAGCCCTCGGCATACTTATTTGTAAAGACCGAACCCATCGTCTGGAGAACTGCTTCAGAAACGAAATTCTCCGAAGCGATCAGCTCAAGCCCATCCGCCTGTCGCCGAACCTCGTCATCGATCGCCCCGCTGATCAACGGATCAGCTTCAGAAATGTTTGCCGTGAAAAAATTGTTCATTTATCTTCAAGACCCAATTTGGTCATAATGTCGGTTGGAATGCTACCGTTCCTTCCAAAGATAACCCCGGCAGCGCACATCGCAAAACCATGGAATAAGAACCAAAAAATAAGTTCAAGATGATCCTGCAGCTGTTCTGTTTATTCTTTAAGTCTTTTCAGATCCCGCTCGAGACCTTCGATCCGATCGCTATGGTCCTGCAAGATAACTGCATGCCCAATTTCTGCCGAATAACTCACCT
>JBBSKW010000008.1:0-41468 GCA_038256005.1 Pyrinomonadales bacterium | reverse complement strand
TAGCTTCCCGACATCATCTGATGATTATTCTTTTCCGGTTTACCTTCCATTTTCTTTCATCTCCATCATTAGAATTCGTGTTGACTTTTTCTTTCGTCGCGTTTTCCTTTGTATTCTTCCTACTTATTAGATTTAATTTATTAGATTTAATTCCGCCTGTTCTCATAAATAGGATCTGCGGTTATTCAATCAAGCGCAGAAGGCATGGCGAGAGTGTGCTCAACACTGCTTTTATATTTCCGTTAGTTCAGCTACCCCTCAGTTAAGACAATGGTCCCCTTGTACATTCCCATTCCGCACGCAAACGCGATCTGCCCTGCAGTTCGTGGTGTCAGACTCACGATCACATCCCGACCGACCGGTAGCGACTTGCGTATCTTCAGCTTCGGGAAGACGACAACATTCCCGCAGTTGCTTCCTGCAGCCCGATTAAAAACAAGATTCAGCTTGTGCCCCGCTTCCGCCTCTATCGAAGACGGAGAGAATCCATTCTGATCGACTTTGATCTTGACGGTTCGGGTGTGAGCCTCGACGACCGTGTGCGGAGCCACAAATGCTCCGAAGGTTAAGACGGCCATCGCCGACAGCATAAACGCCACTTTTAGTTTCTTCATTATTTTTCTCCTCTTTAGATCGCTGGACACAGCAAGACTTACTCACTTACGACAAGTTTGCCGCGCAACATATCCATCCCGCATGCAAAAGCGATCTCTCCGGGTTCAGTCGGAGTGAACTCGACCAACACGGTATCCCCGACAGCCAGTTTTTTTCGAATATTCTGTTTTGCGAATACAACTTCGCCGCCGCAATTGTCGCCGTCCGCACGGTAGAAAGCGAGTTTTACCGGCTGACCTTTTTTGACAGAGATAGACGACGGTTCGTACCCCTTTGACGAGACAGTGACCTGGGTTGCTCCGGCAGGTACGTTGGCCGCTTTTACCGACTTTGCTTCCCCGGGCGCGACCTTCACGATAAACGGTACGCTTATGACCTTATCACTACGCTGAAACTGCGCCCATAATTTGTATAAGCCGGGCCGGGGGAATGTAGTATGGGTTGAGACTTCAGATGCGCTGGGTTTGCCCGGAATCCTTGAGTCGTCGCCGTGTGAGTGCCCATCTGCGTTATGATCCTCTGCCTTATCTCCGTCCATCTTTTCGCCGTCCATTTTTTCGCCCTTGGCCATTGGATGGGCGTGTACGAAGTCCTCAAGGTCCTCGCTGATAATTACGAAGTGGGCGAGTTCGCCGAGATAATTCTGAAGGTCGGTCGCTGGCTTGCCGCTAGCTGCGTCGAACGCCTGAAAATCGAGCGTTAACTCCTGACCGGCCTTGATCGCGGAACTAGGCTTCATCACGATCTTTAGTCCGTCAACCGTTCTTTCGAACTTTGCATCCGGAACGAGATCCACTTTTGTTCGATCTGGGCCGCCGACTTTAAGGTCGATCACCTCCACGACCTGTGCCGAATCTTTCGGGGTGAAATCCGCATACATCTTGTACTCACCGCCATTCGGGAATGTGTGAACAACCTTGTAACTTCCATCGTCGGCCACATCCGGGTGAACGTGATAAAACTCAGACAGGTCGCGAGAAACGACCAGCAAATGCATCGGCTTTTCGTGAACGATCGGAAGGTCTTTGACGACAGTTCCCTGGCCGTCCTTAACTGTGAAACTCAAGGTTGTCGGCTGATTTGCCTGCGGCCCGCCGGGATCGCTATTGAACTCGACCCGAAAAGGCTTGGCGGTTCCGTTCGGGGTCTGGGCATGATTCATTGCCGAGTGGTCAGTATTGGCGGTCGAATTCACCGCGGAATTTTGATTTGTCCCGCATCCGGCTAAAAAGGCCAGACCCCCAAAGAAAATCACCGAGATCGATAATGTTAGTACTGTGCTTTTATTCATTTCTTTTTCTGGATCACGCGGCCGGCTGTGTCGTCCGTAGTTGATATACCCCTTCGGTTACCACTCGCTCGCCCTCTTCCACTCCAGAGGACACCTCGTAAAAATCCGCTCCTTCAGCCCCCAACACCACGGGACGCCTGATAAAAGACTCGCCGCCGTCAAAAACAAACACGAATGTCTCGCCCTGTTCGCGAACAACAGCCGATTTCGGAACTGCTAAAACTTGCCGATCACCACTCGTATCGATCGTTATCTCTACAAAGTTTCCATCTTTTAAACGGCCAGACGGGTTCTTGAATTCATAGATCGTCGGAACCGTTCTGGTTTGTTCGTTTACAGTCTGTCCGATAGAAAGGAGACGTCCGTCGCCATCAGGTGTACCAATGGTGTAGACCTCTCCGCCGAGAGCCGATGATGTAAAGCTTGCCCGCGTTGACTCGCGAACTAACGCTAGGTCCTTCTCGAACACCTGGGCTTCGATCAGCACTGTCGACAGGTTCACGATGTTGATCAATTCTGCTCCGCTCGCCACTTGTTGGCCGCTAGTTGCCTTGATCTGATCGATCGTTCCCGTGACCGGAGCAATAAGCGGAAAAATGCGGGACGGCTGGCGGACTGAAGGCGATCTAAAGATACTCTGTCCGGCTTGGGCCGACTTTATCTGTTCGCCTACCAGCGCTACCTGCTTCTCATACCCGGCTGATTCTTCCTCAGCAACCTTCACCGCAGTCTGCGCTTCTTCCACCCTTTTTCTCGGAACCGCACCTACCTCAACCAGGTTCTGTGAACGCCTTAGTTCTCGCTGAGCCTGAGCAAGACGCGTGCGCGATTGCTGGGCAGAGGCTCGGCTTTGGGCCTGCTGGGACTGAAGTGTCAAGATGGTGTTCCGAAGTTCCAGACGCCGTGCTTCGACATCTCGTTGCTGAGCTTCAACATCGAGGCGCTGTGATTCGAGCTCGGTCTGTCCCGAGACATCGAGTACCTGTTCGACGAAACCGATCTGCTCTCCACGACCGACAGCGGCTCCCAGGGAAACCGATGCGTTTAGCACAACTCGTCCCGGCACTTGTGCCGTGACGACGGCCTTGGAATCCGGGCGAGCCCGAACAACTCCGGTAGTTTTTAACCCGCTCGTGATCTGACGAACCCCGACGAGCTGAGTCTTAATTCCGAAGAGGATCTGCGATTCCTTCGGGATCGTTATCGCCGTCTGAATCTCAAGAGCGTTGATCGCGGGTTCCGTCGCAACCGAGAGAGGCAGTGCGGCGATCTCCCTTGTCTCGCGGGGCGGAACCAGATATCCGAGGGCAAGAGTTCCAAGAGCGAGAATCAATAACGCAGCCGCGCCAACCGGCACCCAAGTTCGCGACGAAAGCGACCCACGCTTTCGAGCCAGCAGTATAACGAAGGCCAATGATCCCAAAGTAAGAAGCAAAATAATGAAGAAGCCGATCCAGAACGACGAACGGATGGGGGCCGCGGAAACGGCAATCGGAAAATCCGCCGCGGCCGTGCGGCCGTCTGACAAAGTGACGTTAAAATTAAGTTTGTAATCACCTTCCGAACCTGATTCAAAAGAACCGCGATAGACCCCAACGGGCTCCTCCGAGCCGGACAAGTTCTCCGCGATCACTTCACCATCCAGGCGAACCAGGCTGTATCGGACTGCCGCTTTCTCGATCGGTAGGGGACCGGCGGCAAAACCACCTTCAACCTTCTCGCTCAGTACAAGAAGAAAATGCCCAACTTCCCCTGTACGCGGATCGCTCGGGGATCTCTTAAGTACGAAAGAGAACTGACCGCTGTCATTCTGTATATTGCGCTCTGCCGTAATGATCGACGCCGCTTTTCCGGCCGCGTTGTCATCGCTGGGCACGGTTGCAGCCGAGTGATCATCATCCCCATTCGCCTCAACCCCGGGAGGCGACGACAAGAACCCAGCAACAATCGCAAACAAAAGTAGTGCTGCAAGACTCTTCATCGTTGATGATGGCGAACCCTGTACAGGCCCTGTAAGATATGCCGCTGACCTTCTCATTAGTGTGTGTGAGCCTTCCCGTAAAGAGCTTGCATGGCCAACACGTCCACCCTTACTGCCTCAGTGATCGCCTTGGCCTGTTCTTCATTTGCCCCATTAGTCTTTATGTCGGCTCCCAACAGTAGATCATCATCATGTCCTTTTCCCGCAAATTGACTGAGGAACGATGCCGGGAGTCCGTCTGCTTTCATCTCTTTGATCACCGGGGACCCATCCTTGTTACCGTAAACGACGATCACATCCTTTCCTGCAGCTTTGACAATGGTCGCGGCTCCGATCTGCGTACGGGAACCACCGGTGGTCGAAAAAGCCAAATACGAATGGTGATCCTTCTCACTCACCTTTGAGCTTGTATCCTTTTCAATCGACGCGATCTGGGCGTCGGTCAAGTCTTTGTGTTGCGTAGTAAAGGTCTGTGCAGTTGGAAAGACCGCCTTGACTGATGCAGGAACGTCGTCGGCTTTCGGTGCCGCGATGGCATTTGCCGCAGCGTTCGATGTCGCGGTATTTCCCGGGGACGTTTGGCCTGTGTTTGTAGCAGGCGATGTCGAGCAGCCGGCCGAAAATACGATGCTCGCGAGAGCCGCGATCGATACTAGTGTCTTCATTTTTTCTCCTCTTGTTTTGGTTGGTCCTTCGTCTTTCCAAGTTTCCCGAGTCCTTGTTCTCCCGCAAACGGTTTCAGAAAATCCTCGCGGGTAAATTGTCGCGGGACATTAGTCTTGTCCGGAAGAACCGAGGTCGAACCGGGAGTAAACGCGCTGCTCGGTAGCGGTGCCCCTACAGCTGCTTCGAGTTGGCCAAGAGCCGTGTAATATTCGCGAAGTGTCTTGTTAAATCCCGTTACGTTTTCGACAAGCCGGCGTTGCTCGGCAATGACTTCAAACATCGAGAATTCTCCAGCGTTGTAAGCAGATCGAACGGTCTGCAAGTTTGTTTCAGCTCTAGGTAAAATTTGGGTGGAATAAAGCACCAGCTTTTCGGCTGCAGAGCGATACTGCCGATAGGCGACCGCGACATCGCTCCGAATTGAGGCTTCCAGAAACTCACGTGTGCGAACGGCCTGAATCTGCTCACCGGTCGCCGACGCGATCTCCCCCTGATTTCTATTGAACACTGGTATCTCAATCGAGACTCCAAATGTGAGTTCGTTGTCGAGATCCCGGGCAAATCCGCCCCCCGCAGTGTCCGGCAGATCAATTATCCCTTTCGTCCGTGAGAATCTGACTGACGCTGCGACATTTGGGATCGAGCCGGAGCGGGCAAGATTTATCCTTGCCGCTCCGAGACTTTCGCCGATTCGCGCCGCTTGCAGATCTGCCCGGTCACTTAAGGCCTGGTTCGTCAATTCAGTAAGTCCTAAATCTAAACGAGGAGGTCTTTCGGCTTGAGGAGCCAGACGCAGCGGAGAGGACACGTCGATACCGATCAGGGTACGCAGTTCTAAAAGAGCCGTTTCGAGCTCCGTTCTTGCTTCGATCTGTTGAACGCGTAGTCGGTCGCTTTCCACTTTTACCAGGTTAAGTTCAAGCGGGGCCACATCGCCTTCATTTAGTCGGGCTTCGGTTATCCTTATCATCTCGGCGTCCGCGGCAAGAAGCCTTTCGATAATGTCCAGTTGCCTGGCCGCGCCAATCGCTCTTGTGTAGTTCTGCCGGATATCCACTCCTAACTTTCGCTCGAGTGTGAAGACCTCCGATCGAACCTGTTGAAGCTCAAGCTCCGCTACCGCCTTCCTCTTCCCCCGCTTTCCACCAAGCTCGAACGTTTGGGAAATGCCCGCTGAAAAATCCGACTCGGACTCGCCCGCCAGAAATTTCGGACTACCGTACTCGGTATCGAAAACCGGATTTGGTCGTAAACCCGCCTGCACAACTCGACCTTCTGCGATTGCGAGACGTTGTCGCGCGGCAAGAAGATCAGCGCTCCGAACGGTGGCACCTCGCACCAGTTCTTCTACGGATAGTCCATCCGGGGCGACGAATTGTGGCGACGCCGGCGAAGCCACTTGGCCAATACTCAACACCGGAAAAACGCAATTCGCGAACAACGTGAAGCTCGCCGCCAGCAAGGACGGTCGAGCATATATTCTCCAAGCGATCTTTCGTTCTCGCAGTCTCATTTTGCTTCGCGCATTTGTTGCAAAATCAGACCGAAACGGCTTCTTCATTCCGGATCGAACCCCGGCCAGTGGTATTCCAAACCATGAATCCGAGGCCCGCCAGAAGGACGATCACTAGACCAAAAACGGTGAGGATTCCCGCACTTCTCAGAAACGACGGCAATTGTCCGTCGGCCGCGAGTGCCTTAGGTTGTACCTGAAAAGCAGAGAACGTAGCGGTATCGGTCTCGCCCTTGTAGGTCAGATTTGCCCGAACGACATAAGTACCTTTAGGAAGAGCCGGAATTCTTAGGTTATAAACCCCCGGTTGCCCTCCCCCTTCAACATTGGCAGTCATAACCAAGCCGGTCGAAGTCTCGATTTCCACCGCCGTAGCGACATTCCCTACCGGCTCATTCGTCGCGAAGCTCGTCACGAACATCTGCCCCTGCGTGGCGACATCCGGCTCCAGCGTCGGGTGCTTGATCATCACCTCAAGATCACCTAACCGGGTTGAGTGCGACACGGTACCCTTGGCACTGGAAGTCGTCTTTGGCTTCTGGTCGCCATGATCTTCACCCCCATGAGCCCAGACAACGTTGGTTGAGCTCGAAAACAGAACCAGTAAAACCAGAGTCAGCCCGGCACGCCTTCGTTTTGTTGCAGTCGATGTTTTTTGTCCGAATAAATTCATTTGATCCTCCGGGACTGCGAAAAGCACTATTAAATTAGACACAAATAATTCGCCGCCCTTCCATGCAAGTTCAGATGGAAGTGCAATGAACGTGCCAAGCCATCGCTCGCGGGAAATCCCTATGCGTTGTAGTTTTTTTTGGGGGGGGGGTACGGATTCTGGTGAGAAAAGGTGCTGCGTCAATCCAAGGATGTTGCGCGAAGACAGTCACCTGTGTTTGTTTTCACACACCAGACGGTGCTCGGCCTATCAATAAGCATGAAGCTCAAGCCGGCCCGACTTCCCCTCCTTCGGCATTAAGGGGAAAAGTCTCTTGACGCGACTTCACCACAAAAACCGCGAAAACGCGCCATTCGACGCAGTTTTGCACCACACAAAGGATGTTTATAAACCAGCCTGATCAAGAGTGATGATCTTTGAGAGTTTTGAGCGGAAAAAGGATGACAAAAAGAACTCTGCAACCAACCTGCAACCAAGTCAAAAAATGGGGCTTCCAGCAATCGCTGAAAGCCCTATGTTTATTGGTCGGGACGGCGAGATTTGAACTCACGACCTCTCGCACCCCAAGCGAACGCGCTACCAGACTGCGCTACGTCCCGATAAGTGAATTTTAAATCTAAACGGGTGAACGATTCATGTCAACCTTAACCGCTCGGCGTGCCCCAACCGTTGTTGGACTTGCGGCCGTTTTTGAGCATCTCTCGAAGTTCAAGGAGATGTTCAGCCAGCGACTTCAATGCATCGATCTGATCACGCTCAAGCTTCCTCCCGGACGACAGTTGATCGATCGACTCGGATACATCGTCGAGCGAAATATCGTCATCGAAAAGGCCTGGCGCATCGATCGATCGTGGAATTTCGAGGTCCGATGAAAGAGTCTCAGATCGAACGATCTTCAATTTCGGAGCCTCCGGTTTGAGTTCGGCCTGAAGCTTTTTACGAGCACCGGCAATGGTGTACATATCGTCATAGAGAAGCTCTTTTATCCGTAATGAGATCTCAACATCTTTGCGACGATAGCTCCTCTGACCGGAGCGATTCTTCTGTGGAGAAAGCTGTGGAAATTCTGTCTCCCAATAGCGCAACACATGGGCTTGAACGCCAACAAGCTCGCAAACTTCGCCGATCTTGAAGTAGATTTTTTCCGGAATTGCGGTCGCAGTTTGGCCCATAAACGTTTGCTCTGTGTTAAAGTTTCTTGGTAGTTAGTCGCCGTTATTGTATGTATTTATTCAACTTGTGTCAATACCGTTAAAGTGATGAATGAATTTGAGTTCATAAATAACCTTAAGGAACGCTATGGTTTAACTCACGTAGGCGACGACTGCGCCGTCCTGCCGAAGGACGATTCTACCGATCTGTTGATAACCTCCGACTTAATGGTCGAAGATATCGATTTCAAACTCGATTGGACGATCACGGAATTACTTGGACACAAGGCTCTGGCTGTATCACTTTCGGACATTGCCGCGATGGGCGGGAGACCCATCTGGGCGATGCTTTCAATGGGGATTCCCGATCTGATTTGGAACAGCGACCTACCAGCACGGTTCATAAAAGGTTGGAGCGTTCTCGCTGCGATTTTCGATGTCGAGTTGGTCGGTGGCGATATTTCCCGCTCGCCCGATAATTTTTTTGTCGATACAACAGTTGGCGGAGGGGTCCCAAAAGGCACCGGTGTTTTGCGATCAGGTGCGAAGCCCGGCGACGGCATTTACGTGACCGGTCCACTTGGCGGAGCTGCCGGCGGATTGAGATTGCTTGAATCGGGAGTCCGGACGGGCGCCGCAGCCAATGCGGATGAAGAAGCTCTGATCATGAAACAGCTTCGGCCGTTGCCGCAGATCAGGATCGGAGACGACTTGCGAACGCGGGAATTGGCTCATGCCATGATCGATATAAGCGACGGTTTGTCGTCGGATCTAGCTCATATTTGCAGCTCGAGCCAGGTTGGTGCGGTGATCAACGCGAACGATCTTCCGTTCGAGGCTGAATTGATAAACCTGACCGGTTCGATCGATGCGATGCTCGAACTTGTGCTCCACGGAGGTGAAGATTTTGAGCTACTTTTTACAGCCGACGACGAAAAAATTTCGAAGTCCGGTATCGGCGAAATTTTCCGCATCGGCGAGATCACGGCAAACGTTGGAATAATTGAACTTATCAGGGACGATGAGAGGCTTAAATTATCAGCCGAAGGTTTCCGACATTTCTAGGCTTCTGGAAGTAAAGGTCTACTTCTTGAGAAAATTTGCTACGAGTCCGTTCGGTAGCACCCTTGCGAAAAACGCACTGCTCTACTGGTTGGCGGTGATCTTGTTCCCACCGGATAGCTCAGAATTCCTAGGTCGCAGGTTCAACTCCTGCCGCCGCGACCAGATCTTGGGTCCGAGTCGGGATGTCTTAGCGAATGATCTTCGCCGTATGCCGGTGCGAGGGTTTCATCGACGGTGCGGCGTTCGTCAAAGACGAAGCACTCGCCTTCGAACAGATTCTCCTCGGGAGCAACTTCTTCGAGATATTTTAGAATTCCGCCTTCGAGCTGATAGATATTCTCGAAGTCGAGACCTTTCATGAACGGTGCGAACTTCTCACAGCGAATGCCGCCTGTGCAGAACATCGCGATGTGCTTGTGAACCGCGGGATCGAGATTTTCCGCAACGAACCTTGGCAGCTCGCTGAACTTCTCGGTGTTAGGATCAACGGCTCCGAGAAACGTACCGCTTTTGTATTCGTAGTGGTTGCGTGCGTCGAGCACGTAAACGTCCGGTTGAGTGATCACTGCGTTCCAGTCCTGCGGTTTTACGAAAGTCTCGCGGCCCTTTTCAATATCGACCTTCTGACGCAGCGTGACGATCTCAGGCTTGATCTTCACTTCCTGCTTCCGAAAGATCTTGTCTTCCGAGAAAGAACTTTTATAAACAAGCGTCGTCACAAATATCTGTTCAAGGTCTGCAACGAACGCGGGTGTGTTTGCCGGTGGTCCGCAAACGGTGGAATTAAAACCTTCCTCGGCAATGATCATCGTGCCGAAGAATTCGTGCTGGCGAAACGCCGTTAGCACGCGTTCGCGAATCTCCGGCAGCTTGCCCAGGTCGTTCATGTTCTTGAACTCAAAAAAGGAAATGACTTGGTATTGTGGCGTCATAGCTAACTACAAACTCATTATATTGCACCCTACCACGTTGGTTAAGTTCATTTCTGAAAAATTCAATAACGGTTAACTCAGGTCGTGAGCGTGCCGGCCTTCTAGAGCAGGCCATTTTCGTAATTGTGTATGTAAGGTTTTCGAGCTTTAGCTAGTGATCTGCAAAGATTAACTCTTGAATTCGGACGTATCGTTTGTCGAAAGAGTATTATCTTTTGAGTCTCATGGATACTTTGGCTGGTGAACGCCTAATCCCGTGCGACATATGGGCTTACGTTTTTGTTACGCACAATATATTGTGCTTGCCATTAAGTGCTATTGCTATTACATTACAAGATAGAAAGAAGTTCACATGGACGGACATTACCGAAATAGGAGGAAGACTAAGTTTTGCTGACTGGACGAGTTTTACTTTTGAATTTTTCTTACGAGCCGCTCGGTACCGTTGGAGTTGCCCGTGCGGTTTGTCTGTGGTTTCGCGGCGCGGTTTTCATCGAAGAGAACGACGGCGACAATGTCCTTCGTTCACCTTCGACCACATTCCGTGTCCCATCTGTTGTACGGCTTCGCCATTATATTAATGTCAGGCGCAATCGACGCGAAACGACGATGAAGCGGGCACGTGTTTATATCCGCGACCGTTATCGCTGTCAATATTGCGGCGAACATCGTCACGCAAAAGACTTGACGCTTGACCACATCCTGCCGCGTGCACAGGGAGGTGAAAGCACTCCGGCAAATTTGGTTACCGCTTGCGTAAAATGTAACCAACGCAAAGGCAACCGAACGCCGGAACAGGCGCGTATGCCGCTGCTGACATCGCAGAAGCTGCTTCGCCTTGGACTTGATCATGTCCTCCTTTGCCATTACGCCGAATCGCGTCCGGAATGGAAGAAATATCTGTTTATGGACACCGACGAGGTCGAAATGGAAATGGAAAAATTAGCAGCCTAGCCGTTTCGGACCGTCTTTGAAGAAGGCGGTCCGTTCACCATATTATGCCCGACGAATCCGACCCCCAACCTTACGAGTTTCGTCTTTTCGCACCCAACAATAAAGAAGCCAGCTTGATCGCCGATTTTAGTGATTGGAAAGATATTCCAATGATGAAAGGCGACGATGGCTATTTTCGCGTCGTCAAGAAACTCAAGGACGGCACTTGCAATTACAAGTTCAACATTCGCTCGCGAAGTTGGTTCAACGAAGAAAACGAATGGAAGACGATCACCGACCCTTATGCGACGAACATAGACGCCGCAACGCAAAATTCGATTCTCATCTTAAAGGACGGTAAGAAGATCGTCGACGACTACGTCTGGACATCGGACGGTGTTCCGCTACCAACCAACGACCAGATCGTGATCTACGAGATGCATGTCGGTGACTTTTCCGGCGGCGAAGATGACGGCCACACTCGCGGTAAATATACAGACGTGATTGCCAAGCTGGATTACCTCGCCGATCTTGGAATAAACGCAATCGAGCTAATGCCGCTCAAATCAAATCCGGGCGATTTCAATTGGGGTTATTCGCCGATCCATTATTTCGCACCCGAAGAAACATTTGGCACAACAGCAGAATTGAAAAAGCTTATCGATAAATGTCACGGCCTTGGTATCCGAGTAATAGTTGACGGAGTTTATAACCATGCTAGTACGGCGATCGCATTGACGGAGATCGACCACGATTACTGGTTCCGTCGCGAAGGCAAAGATCCGGAGCAGAATTGGGGCCCGGAATTTGATTACGAACGGAGGGACGAAATACTCGGCATCAACCCGGCACTCGAGTTTATTCTCGATTCAATCAGATTCTGGATCTACGAATATCGGATCGACGGCGTTCGTTTTGATGCCGCAAAACAGATCGATAATTTCGACGCACTCAGGGCATTCGTTAGCCATGGTAGGGCGATGTCCGACATGAAACCGTTCTTTACGGTCGCGGAATTCATTCCACCGACACCGGTTATTACCGAACCAACCGGGCCGGTCGAAAGCTGCTGGAACGACAGTTTTATGTACGCCGTGGTCGAGTATCTTTCGGGCGAACCGCTTGATCTTGAGAAGATCAAGAATGCGATAGATCCGACTCGGCTTGGGTTTGCATCGGCGACAAGCGTTACGAACTATCTCGCAAATCACGATCAGAATCGCCTGTTTCGAAAGCTTGGCGAACAAGGATTGCTGGACGAAGAATTGTTTCGGCGGGCGAAACTAGGAGCGTTGATATTGATGACCGCGGTCGGCGTTCCAATGATCTGGATGGGCGAAGAATTCGGCGAACATGTTCCGATGTCCGAGCAAAGCAACAAGATAGATTGGACACTGCTTGAAAATGACACCAACAAAGATCTCTTCAACTATTACAAAAAACTTATTGGTCTTCGGACGACGAACCCAGTCTTTGCTTCTACCTCGATCGAATTTTTTCATGAAGATCCTGAAACTGGCGTGCTCGCGTTCAGACGATTCGACGAGGCCGGAAACTCTCTTGCCGTCGTTATCAATCTTTCAGATTCCGATCTAGCCGGCTACACAATTTCCACGTTTCCAACCGGCCAATGGGAAGAAGTGACCAATGATGGGTCATTTGAACTGGTGAGTGGTCACATGCAGACCGACCTCTCACGCCGCGAAGGTTTGGTCTTCACACTTCCATAAATTACGGCTAATTTAACCCCAACTGTTTACGGCCACTCGATGAATCAGTCCAGAATAGTTATTATATCGTTTGAAGCAAGCCCAGATGTAATTGCATACGAATAATGCTCAGATTTTTCAACACACTTTCGCGACAGATCGAAGATTTTCACCCCCTTGAAGACGGCAAAGTAAAGATGTACCTTTGCGGGCCGACGGTTTGGAACTTTGCCCACATCGGCAATTTTCGAACGTTCATTTTCGGTGATGTTTTGCGTCGATATTTGAAGTTCAGAGGCTATGAACTAACGCATGTTTTCAATCTGACGGACATCGACGACCGCATCATCAATGAAGCGAAGGCTCGCAACATCAGCATTGACGAATTTACGGCACCCTTTATAACGGCGTTCTGGGAAGATTTCGACGCGCTCGGAATGGAGCGGCCCGAATTAGCGCCGCGGGCGACTCATCACATTCAGGAGATGATCGAGATCATTTCCAAGCTCATCGAAAACGGTCACGCTTATGAATCAGACGGCTCGATCTATTACCGAATAACCGCGTTTCCCGATTACGGCAAACTTTCGCGGATAAGCTTTTCAGGCAATATTCAGGGCGGAAGCGAACGCATCGATACAGATAAATACGATAAAGAAGACGCCCGCGATTTCGCTCTTTGGAAACTTGTGGGCGAAACGGAAGAACCGGGCTGGGACGCTCCGTTCGGACGTGGCCGTCCCGGATGGCACATCGAATGTTCGGCAATGTCGATGAAGTATCTTGGCGAGACTTTCGATATTCATGCGGGCGGCCAAGACCTTCAGTTCCCGCATCACGAAAACGAGATCGCCCAAAGCGAAGGTGCAACCGGAAAGCAATTTGCAAGGTATTGGATACACAGCGAATTTCTGAAGATCGACGACGTGACGATGTCCAAATCAAAGGGCAATTTCTTCACATTCCGCGACCTCCGAGAACAAGGCTATTCGGCTCTCGCAATGCGATATTTGCTGCTGAGCGTGCCCACACGAAAGCAACTGAACTTCACGTTCGAAGGCCTGCAAGGAGCAGAATCGACCGTCGAACGCCTGCGAAACTTCCGTAGCCTTGTCAGTAGCCCGCACGTAGGTAAGGGCAACGCCGACTTAGATTCGAGTCCGGCTTCGGATTCGGCCGCAATTGCTTTGCAAAAATTCGAAGCGGCGATGGACGACGATTTCAACACGGCTGCCGCCCTCGCCGCTATCCACGACATGGTCCGCGAGGTCAATACACAGTTTGCATCGGACGGGCTGACCGACGATGAACGAGCCGCCGTTTTAGACGCGATCTCAAAGTTCGATTCGGTTCTCGGCATTTTCGGCAAAGAAGAAACTGGTTCACTCGATGAAGAAATAGAAAAGCTCGTCGAAGAACGCCAAGAAGCCCGGCGAAACCGCGACTTCGCCCGCTCGGACGAGATCCGCGACCTGCTCGCCGAAAAGGGCATTATTTTGGAAGACACCAAAGATGGTGTGCGTTGGAAACGAAAATAATCGTCTAGTAAACGTGTATTAAGTGTGTATTTCCTAATGGTTTCGCTGGAGTTTCAACGGGCCGCCATGCGAAGTTTCGATCGCTGAACGCCATTAAAGGTCGGCGTTTTTTATCTAGTTCTGAATCACGGAACACGATAAACGACGGTTGTTTTGAAACATTATCAATCTCGATCTTCGCTACGTTGGTGAAGCCTCGCGGTAGAAAATACGCTTTGTCTTCGGCGATACCTTTAATACCTTCAACCTTATAAACACGAAACCGCTGATCTCGTCGGAGTGCAAACCAAAGGTGATAAGCCGAGAGATCCTCGAATGCGTAAACGGGTGTTATCGCATTGGGTTCGACCGTTTCGGTTTGGGCGATCGTCTCTGCCGCTTTTTCCCATGAACACCAGGGTTGCTCTTGTGTCGGGGATCCGGCATAAATGCCAAACGAAACAATGATCAAGACTCCAGCGATACCTAAGATCACCTTTTGCGCGATCGCATTTTTCAGCTCGGTAAGAAAGATCGCTGTCAGAATAAGCAGCGGCGCATAGACAATGATCAAATGCCGCGACCCCCAAACTGAATAAGGCATCAGCCAACTAATGACAAGGGCAAGTGCGATCGGCACGCCTACCATTATCTCAAGAAGATAAGTGTTCTTTTTTTCCTCAAGGCTAAGCCATTGAAACAGATAGGCGATCTTTGCAACACCGATCAAAAGCAGGATCGGGATCGAGATATAGTAAAGCGACCCAGGCTCGGCGCTGTTCATCTGAAAATAGAATGGCTCGATAAGATCAAACAGAAATGTGAATATTGCCGAGATGCCGGGCCGTTCGATCCAGCCGATGTTTTGAACGACCGATGAACCGCTGCTCGCGGCACGATAAACGGCGATCATCCAAGGAATGAATGATACGAAAGTTATCCCAAACATCAGCAAGGTCTGACGGATCTTAAGGCGTTGGAACGCCAGGATCGCGACAACCTCCGAACCAACGACAAGCCAGCCAAAATAATGTGAATGGACAAGCAGAATGTTGACGAAGATGAGCGCGACAAAACTCTTTCCCTTAATGAAGAACCGAGTGAAAAGCCACATCGACATCAGAGAAAGAAACAGCAACAGGCTGTACATTCTTACTTCCTGAGCGTATTTGATCAGCGATCCGTTTACAGCCAAGAGTGCGAAAGCAACGATAATGGTAAGCCGGTTTAGCTTTAGTTCGCGGCAGAGATATAGAAACGGAACAATCGCGAGAAAGGAAAACAAGAGCGGAAAAAGCCGAAGCCAAAACAGCCCGTCACCGCCGATCGCCAGCCAGATCTTGAGCAAAATGTAGAATAATGGCGGATGAATAAGGTCTTGTGCAAGAAACCAAAATATGTCGCCCCAAGCGTGTTCGGCTGCATGCACGCCGAATATCTCGTCAAACCAAGGGCACGAATCGGTCAATCCCCAGACGCGCAAAACGACGTACGCCACGCACAACGCGGCGATCGCAATTTGAAATTTTCTTGAATTTTCCAAACTTGTTACTGAAAACTGACAACTCGAAACTGTAGCGAAATATCATCTCAACAGTTGCCAGTTCTAAGTTCTTAGTTTCCGGTTAAAGACGAACGCCGTCGCACAGCATTCCGTCGATGCTCGTGTAGCAAAGCTGAACTTCTTTGAATGTGTCGGTGTCGCGACAATACGAAAGGCAACGGTCGAAGGGCTTTGAATAGATATGGAGCGAAACCGCGCGTTCGTCAAATTCGGCGAGATTAAGTATCTGATGGACGGGCTCTTCTAATTCAACCTTCGCGGTCAAACAATCTGAAAGTTCGAACTCATCGGTTTCGCGAAGCTTGCAATGTCCGGTTGATTCATCTATCTCGTCGATCGAAAAATTCTGCCCCTTCAAGCGGCCGACCGGAACCATCATCCAACAACGCTGGTCGTAATGATTATGGACTCGCGAAACTTGGCCCTTGTCCCAACAGATCGCCATTAGTTCGAACCGCTCGTCTTTGTAGATCAGATTGCGAGTGTAGAAATTTGAGCTCCAATGCAAATAATTCTGTATCGACTCAACCTCAACCGGATGCGACGCCAGAAAATCGTAAACAGGTTCGCAGACGAAATTCTCGTCTCGAATACTGCGAAGTCCTTCAACTAGTTCATCGATCGAGATTCTTTTTGCTTCTACAGCAGCCATCATAACTCGCTAATTTTGCTGTCCTTTCTTTAAAAAGTCAACGAACTCTGCGGTGTTGCGGGTAAGCCCTGCAAAAGTTGCTTTTATATTTCCATCGCCGTCCAATATTGCGTAGTACGGCAATGCGACGGTCTTGAAAGTCGCTTCCTGGAACTGCTGCTGGCGTTCATATACTTCCCCAACGCCGTCAGTGTAGAGCGAAACAAGGATCAGATTCTTAAACTCGGCTTCGACTTCCGGCTTTGGAAAGATGTTCGCTTCCATCCAACGGCAATTGGTGCAGGTGTATCCAGTGAAATCGAGAAAAACGAGCTTGTTTTCGGCCTTTGCTTTTGCGAGAGCTCCTTCGTAATCGTCTTTTATCCACTTCAATCCGTCACCATTTCCGCCAAACGATTGCGTCGATGATTTATTAAGATCTGGCGGTAAGAAAGCCTCGAGCTCGCCTAGCTTTGCCCCAAATAAACCGGTAATCAAATAAAAGCTGATCGACAAACTAACGATCGCCGAGGAAAGCCGAAAGGCTCCGATACGTTCGGGCTTTGAATCGTGGGCGAGTTGGAATTTTCCTAAAAGATAAACGGCGAGAATTAGGCCGATCGCGATCCATACGGACAGAACCACGTCGCGGGTAAATATTCCCCACTTCCACACAAGATCGACGTTCGAGATAAACTTCATCGCCGCAGCGACCTCGAGAAAACCCATCGCGACCTTTACCGAATTCATCCACCCGCCCGCACGCGGCAGACTTGAAGCCCACTGCGGAACGAGAGCCAAAATGAAGAACGGCAAAGCGAAAACGGTCGAGAATGCCAGCATTCCGACCAGCGGCATCTGCCAATCGCCCTGCGACGCGGATACGAGAATCGTTCCGACAAACGGAGAAGTGCATGTAAACGAGGTCAGCGTAAATGTCAGCCCCATCAGCAAAGCGCCGATTATTCCGCTTCCTTCGCCTTCGTGCGAGCGCGTTAGGCTGTCGAGTTTTGTTAATATTCCGGATGGGACCGTAATTTCATATGCGCCAAATAGATTAAATGCAAAAAATAAGAATATTCCAGCAATGAGAATGTTTACCCATGGGTTCGCGGCAAAAACGTTTACACCGGCTGCTCCAACGAATATCGCCAGCAACATTCCCAAAATGGTAAACGTGGCAATGATACCAACAGAATAAACCGTCGCCATTCGAACCGAACGCGCCCGGCTTCCCGACGAATGATTCGTAAAATACGAAACCGTTATCGGAATCATCGGAAACACGCAAGGCGTCAAAAGCGACAATGCTCCTAGACCAGCGGCAAGCCACAAAAACGCCCAAATATCGGTCGGAACCTCGCGGCTGTTTATCGGCTGATCTACCGAAGAATTTTCTGTTCGGCTGACAGCTGACGGCTGAGAGCTGGCCCCTGTTCGCTTAACATCTTCCTCACCAGCAAGCGAAATCCGTTTTGTCCGCGGCGGCAAGCAAAGCGTGTCATTACATACCTGAAACCGTACATCCAGCTTTACGGCATCGATTCCCGCTGAAGTTTCGTTTGGGGCCAGAGAGATCCCGAATGCCGCGCTGTTTTCGTAATACTTTGTTTCAAGCGGCTTTTCGTTAACTTTGAAATTATTATCGAGCTTTGTTTTCGCCGGTTGCGCATCGATCGAACCGGCAAGCGTGAACGGAGAACCTTCGCTCACTTTGATCGTCGTTGCGACCGGGCCGCCTTCCGGCTGATCGAGTCCGTAAAGGTACCAGCCACTTTCGATCTCGACCTTTAGTTCAACTTTTGTCGACGCGACTGGTTCAGCCCCAGTCGAAGCTACGGCGGTTAACTGCCATTTCGTCGGATTCTGTCCCAACGCGATCAAAGGCAAAATAAAAAGAATGACAAGGATGGTTTTGGCGAAGTTCTTCATTACCTCTACTAATCTTATTATTATTCACAGTATTCCGACAAAGGTATTTTTTTATGGTCTGACCGATGTTTTTGCTTTTGCCGGAATTTCACCTGTATAATTAGAGTTTGCAATATTTAACGGCATTTGGCCTTGAGTAGCTCGGAGGAAGTAATTTTGGCGAAGACCTCAACAGTTAGTAAACCAGCAGCGACGTCGGCAGCTACGAAAACGTTATCGACGAACGGGTCGGCTAAACCCCTGGCCGGTAGTCGCACAGATCTTAAGAAAGTCGCAGAGATCATGAACGTCGAATACGAAAAGCGGCGTAAATCACAGATCGAATCGATCAAGAAAACCGATAAAAAACTGCTCCGCGAAATGCTTTACCAGATGGTGCTCGGTCGCCGTTTTGAGGAAAAGTGTGCCGAGGTCTATCGAATGGGCAAGATCGGCGGTTTTTGCCATCTATACGTCGGCCAGGAAGCGATCGGCGTAGGTTCGATGATGGCTCTTGAACCGAAAGACATGGTCATCACGTCGTATCGCGACCATGTACAGGCAATGATCAAAGGCATCACGCCCGAGGCAGTAATGGCCGAGCTTTATGGCAAAGAAGGCGGTTGCGTAAAGGGCAAAGGCGGTTCGATGCACATGTTCTCAAAAGAGCATGAGTTCTACGGCGGCCACGGCATCGTCGGCGGACAGATCGGCGTCGGAACCGGAATGGCTTACGCCGCAAAGTACAAAGAAAGCGGCCAGGTTGCGATGTGTTTCTTTGGTGAAGCGGCAGTAAACCAAGGTATTTTCCACGAATCGCTCAACATGGCTCAGCTTTGGAAGTTGCCGTGCATTTACATCTGCGAGAATAACCAATACGGCATGGGGACTTCACAAGAACGTGCGATGAGCTCACGCGATATCGCAAAGAAAGCCGATGCTTTCGATATGGCGAACGAATTTGTTGACGGCATGGACGTAATGGCCGTCCGCGAAGCAACGCTTAGAGCGATCGCGAGAGCGAGAAAGGATGGTTCGCCAACTCTGCTCGAGGTCAGGGCTTATCGCTACATGGGACACTCGATGTCCGATCCGGGCAACTATCGAACTCGCGAAGAGATCGCCAAATATCAGGAACGCGACCCGATCGTGCTATTCAAAGACAGTTTGAAAGCAGCAAAGGTTCTGACCGACAAAGATTTCGAACAGATAGAAAAGGACGCGGTAGAAGCAACAGCTAAAGCGGTCGAGTTTGCCGAGAACAGTCCATTTCCGCAGGATAGCGAACTATATACTGACGTGTTCGCTTAAGATCTTTGATGGAATACGAACTTCGCTTTGGATCACGAGCATTGAAAGACCTTCGCAACTCGACAAAACAACGAGTAAGCGAATCATTGACCGTATCGAGGGACTTAGTAAGGATTTAAGCGGCGACGTAAAAAGGCTGACGGATCATTCGCCGCAATATAGATTACGAGTCAGTGATTTTCGAGTATTGTTCGACCTCGATCGTGAAACGATCCTGATTCAACGGATTCTGAATCGGCGTGAGGCATATTAAAGATGACGACACTGGAACTACATCCCGAGTTTTTATCAGAGGGCGGAAGAAAGCAGTTTGCGGTGATCCCTTACGATGCGTTTTTGCGGCTTCAGGAGTGGATCGAGGACACGACTGACCTCCACGAGCTTCGGATGGCTCGGGAAGAAAACGATGGCAAACCGACCTACTCGTTGAAAGAAATGAAGGAACAACTGGGGATCGATTAATAAAACATGGCAGTTTTGACCATCCGCGATGCCCTGAATCAGGCACTCCGCGAAGAACTTATCAGAGACGAGAACGTCTTTATCATGGGCGAAGAAGTTGCCGAGTACGATGGTGCTTACAAGGTAACGCGCGGGCTTTGGAAAGAGTTTGGCGATAAGCGTGTTGTCGATACCCCGATAACCGAGCTTGGTTTTGCGGGCGTTGGTGTTGGCGCGGCGATGGCAGGCTTGCGGCCGGTGATCGAATTTATGACCTGGAATTTCTCGATCCTTGCCGCAGATCAGATCATCAATCACGCCGCGAAAATGCTTTATATGTCG
The DNA here is from genome assembly GCA_038256005.1 of Pyrinomonadales bacterium. Classification (GTDB taxonomy): domain Bacteria; phylum Acidobacteriota; class Blastocatellia; order Pyrinomonadales; family Pyrinomonadaceae; genus OLB17. The sequence goes on along the minus strand of JBBSKW010000008.1, from coordinate 21,222 downwards.
GGCGGGCAGTTCAACGTTCCGATCGTTTTTCGCGGGCCAAACGGTTCTGCTTATCAGGTTTCGTCACAGCACTCACAGGCTCTCGAAGCATTCTACGCAAACTTCCCGGGATTGAAGGTCGTGATGCCTTCCACCGCCGCTGACGCAAAAGGTCTTTTGAAGGCTTCGATCCGCGATAATAATCCGGTCTTATTCCTCGAACAGGAACGCATGTACGGGCTTAAGGGCGAAGTGCCGGAAGACGAAGATTTCATCATTCCACTTGGGCTGGCAGACGTAAAACGCGAAGGAACCGACTGCACCATCGTCGCCCGTTCAATGACAGTGCCGCTCGCTTTGCAGGCCGCCGAAAAGATGCAGGAAGAGTTTGATGTGTCGGTCGAGGTTATCGATCCGCGAACGATCAAGCCGCTCGACGTTGATACGATCGTAAACTCGGTAAAGAAGACCAATCGCCTGGTGATCGCCGAAGAATCGCACTATTTCGCCAGCGTCGGAGCCGAGATCTCACACACAGTGATGGAACACGCGTTTGATTATCTCGACGCACCGGTCAAACGAATATCGACCGCCGAAGCCCCAAATCCGTACGCGAAAAATCTCGAAGCTCTGGCGTTGCCCGACGTAGATAAGATCATCGCAGCGGTAAAAGAAGTTTGTTATTTGTAACAAGAATATGGCTGAAAAATTTTTAATGCCGAAGTTGTCGCCCACGATGGAAGAAGGGCAAATCGCCCGTTGGGTAAAAAACGAAGGTGACGCTTTTGAGGCGAACGAATCGCTTGCCGAGGTTGATACCGACAAGGCGACAATGGAAATGACTGCCCTCAAGGGCGGAGTTGTTCTAAAGATCTTGAAAGCCGCAGGCGATACCGCTCTGCTCGGCGAAACCATCGCGATCGTCGGCGAAAAAGGCGAAGACATTTCGGCATTGCTCAGCGAGGTTTCTTCAAACGGAAAAACGGCTAAAGAGGTAACCGCGAAGCCTGAGTCCAACCCAAATGAGGTAGCGACCGCCGCGCAGGCGGAAACACAAGCGGTAGCGAGTGTGCCTGTTAAAGAAGAGACACCTGCACGAGCGGCAACCACTTCACAGTCGAATGGCCGCATGATCGTCTCGCCGATCGCCGCAAGAATGGCGGCAGAGAATGGTGTCGATCTCAAGACCATCAGCGGTTCCGGTCCAAATGGCCGCATCATAAAGCGCGACATCGAAGAAGCGATGTCAGGCAGTAAGCAGCAGGCAGTTAGCGGTCAGCAGAGAGAATTTACGCCTTCGACGGTTGTCGGTGCGTCTGGTTACAACGACGAGCCGACCTCGAAGATGCGGCAGATCATTGCCAGTCGTTTGGCTGAATCTATCGGCCCGATACCAACGTTTTATTTGACGACCGAGATCGAGATGGATAACGCGGTCGAGCTTCGCAAGGCAGTTAATGCCAGCGTTTCCGAAGATCAAAAGATCAGCCTCAACGACATCGTCGTCAAAGCGTCGGCGATGGCTCTCGTCAAACATCCGTTCGTCAACGCTTCGTATCAGGACAAGTCGCTTCGCTTTTACGAGCAGGCGGACATCGGCGTCGCGGTCGCCATCGACGAAGGCCTTATCACGCCAGTCATTCGCGGTGCCAATCTCAAAGGCTTTCTCGAGATCTCCGCCGAGATCAAAGATCTGGCTACCAAAGCCAAGGCCAAAAAGCTGCAGCCCGAGGAATACACCGGTGCGACATTCTCGATCTCAAATCTCGGTATGTTCGGCATCAAAGAGTTCACGGCGATCATCAATCCGCCCGAAGCAGGCATCCTAGCCGTCGGCGCCGCCGCTCAAGTTCCCGTCGTCCGCGATGGTGAATTAATGATCCGCAACATCATGAACGTCACAATGTCTTGCGACCACCGCGTCATCGACGGCGCCACCGGCGCCAAATTCCTCCAAACCTTCAAGCAAATGCTAGAAAATCCGGGAATGATGTCCGCGTAACAAAACAACGCGAAGCCCTTTCGTTTCGGACTTAGCCGTATTGAATGAAGAAAACTCGGTTTTAACGCAAGATGCCACTCTTATCCATTTGGAAATCTAATCCCGAAACTGTATCGGAAATGTCAATCGTTCAGATTGTCGCTACGGCGGGAAGCGGCCATTTACTCGATGGGAGTGAATGCTCAAACGAACTTCGGCAGTACCTTTCCCAAGTGTCGAGCGACAAATTGGGGGAATATGCCGATTATTGTCTAAAAAATAAATCTGACGATAAAGGCAAGGTTCTTCAGGACATTGTGAATGAGTTAGGCCGCCGCCTAGATTACCAAGTTGAAAATGGACGATACCAGGGTTCTCAAAATGCGATAGGAAATGACGGCCTTTGGCTCAGCCCCGAAAACCATCATCTGGTCGTTGAAGTGAAGACTACTGATGCATACAGCATTTCCGTTGACACCATTGCCGGATATGGAAGAGCGTTGAAAGAAAGTGGAGCCATCGGTGAGGAAAACTCTTTGCTTCTAGTCGTCGGTCGCTACGATACAGGTCAATTAGAAGCCCAAGTTCGCGGTTCGCGACATGCTTGGGATATGCGAATAATCAGCATCGATTCGTTGCTAAGTCTCGTTCGACTCAAGGAAAGTACTGAGGACGACATAACATCTTCGAAGATACGAAGCGTTCTCGTCCCCATGGAATATACGCGATTGGACAATTTGGTTGATATCTTATTTACGGCTGCTCAGGACGTGGAAACGGCAGTCGAGTCTGAAGTTCAGTCGGAGTCTGACGTTCAGATCGCAGACAAGAATGGCAAGAGCTACTCCGCCGACATTACGGATCCCGCAATCTTGGACGGCAAACGTCGAGATATTCTTTCTTCCCTTGCCAAAGGACATGGCGTCAAACTTATAAAGAAATCGCGAGCTACCTACTGGACCTCCGACAAAACATTCCGTGTTGCGTCGTCCATTTCAAAGAGATATCCGCAGTCCAGTGGCGAGCCCTACTGGTATGGTTATCAGGGGTCATGGCGTGATTTCATTCGGAACGGTGACGTTGGTTTCTTTGTTCTCGGCTGTATGGATTTGGATATTGCGTTTGCGATTCCCGCTGACGTTATGGAAACGAAATTACCCGATTTGGGCACTACGACCCGCCCAAAGGCAATGTGGTGGCATATTGTTTTGCGAGAAGGCGAGGACGGAAAGTACAGTATGCGGTGCTCGCGAACTGGCAGTCACATGGATTTGGAGCCATTCAAATTTGCTGTCAATGAAATAAAAGAGGCAGCCTGAGGAAATAGGGGTTCGGTGGGATACGGTTGCGGCGTTCCCGCAACACTGGCCGATTCGTGAGGCCAGAAACCCTCGGCTACAATCATTCGACCGCGATGCGGTTTAGAAAAGCCTGTGTTTGCGGGCTTTTGTTGTTCACAGGCTGATCGTTCTTCAAAGCGTTTTTCCATTTCGAACCTCGCGACGTGATTCTCGTCAGGGTCGTTCTTACTTCGATAGTTGGATCAGCAGAGTCGGCGGCCCCGAACTCGGGCGGTGGGAATCAAAAAGGCTGATCGCCATCGCTAGTGCTCGAAAGGTTCCGTAATTGTTAAATCCGCTTTCTCTTAGCGACGGCAATATCGTTCGAATAAACTCCGCTCCGGGATCATCATCGTCATAAAATTCATAACGCGCAAATCCCGTACTATCTGCCCAGACCGCACTTTCCGTTCTTGATCCGACGGAGATCCAACCCCTCGAGGTGTTTCGACCGATCGCTAGGAAATTCACTGTAGAGCGCAATAATTCGGTCATCGTCGTAGTGGCAACGCTGCTAACCCCATCGAGCACGCCGACTGATGGCTGCAGATAATCCGCCGCCCCTTCGACAGCTCCGCCAACGGAAGGTCCCGAAGCGCTCAGCGCGGAAATAACCGCCGCGGCTTCGAACACATCATCGTCCGGACAATTATCTCGCTCGTATCGAAATCCGTTTGAACCCGCTGCGTGTATTCTGAACGACATATTATTTTCTCCTTTGAATTCCTTTCCCGTGTCTAAACATCGGGGATGCTATATTGACGGATTCGTGCGGTCGTATTTGCCGGTAAATGTTCTTATACTCAGAACTGTCGGTACCAGATATGCCCGAAACGACACCTTCAAAAACGTCGGCTTATATCGCTCTCCTCGCAGTACAGGCATTTTTCGGCTCGCTGCCGGTGATCGGGAAGATCGTGTTGGCGGTATTACCGCCGGTAGCTCTCGTTGGGTTTCGGGTCGGGATAACGGCGGCGGTATTGTTTGTTGTTCAGCTAATTCGCGGCAGACTTTGGCTAAAGGATCGTTCCGATTATAAGCGACTGGCGATCTTGAGTCTTTTCGGCATCACGTTCAATCAACTTCTGTTTATTACGGGACTTTCGCTAACCAAAGCCTCAAACACTTCCCTCTTGGCGGTAACAATTCCGATCTTTGCGATCTCTATCGGTGCGATCATCGGAGTCGAAAGGCTGCGGGCAATTAAGGTTATAGGCATTGTGCTCGCGGCGGTCGGCGTGATCGTTTTGATCGATCCGCGAAACGCTTCGTTTTCGTCTGAGACAACGCTCGGCGATATCTTGATAATCGTCAATTCCCTTTCGTACGGAATTTATGTCGCGACATCAAAAGAAATAATCACGCGAAACGGCGCCTTTCGTTCGATGATGTGGGTCTTTATCTTTGCGGCGATCGTCTGCGTGCCGCTCGGGCTTTTTTCGCTTTCTTCGATCAACGTCGCGGACGTCTCGCCGATGATCTGGTGGCTCGTTCTGTATATTGCGATCATCGCCACCGCCGGCCCATATCTATTGAACGCTTACGCAATCGCAAAAGTAAGTGCTTCAACCGTCGCCGTATTTATTTATTTACAGCCGATCATCGGGTTTCTTCTCGCGGCGGCATTTCTCGGCGAGTCTATCGACACCAAGTTCGTCATCGCCGCCATAATGGTCTTTATCGGAGTATTTTTAACAACTCGATCTGCGCCGACTTCTAAATTGGAGAGAGGCCCAAAAGAATTTACTTGAACCTTTGGTAACCTTTGGCGTAGAATCCTCGTCTAAAAGAAAATCGATGCCGACCAATATCACTCAGACGGAAACCGATGGCCGCACGTATCTTCGGGTCGAGGGCCAACTTCTGCTTGATGACGCAATTCTTTTGGAGCGCATAGTTTCCGATATGATCGACGATTCCGGGCGTCCCGTGACCGTCGATCTGGCTGACCTCAGCTTTCTTGATAGCGACTCTGCTTCGTATCTTATCCGGCTCGAATCACGCGATCTGGTCGAGATCGAAGGCCTCGAGATCTTCCTTCAATCAGCGATAGATTCGGCCGAACGAATCGGTTGATCCACCTAACCTGACATTTTTCCGATAAAACTATAAATTGTAACGAATGAAAGTTCGTGAACTAGCTGAATTCCTCGGCGGTGAACTCATCGGCGACGGCGAGACGGGAATTACGTCTGTTGCCGACATCGCCCGTGCAAGCATCGGCGACCTCGCTTTCTACGAAAAATCCGGCCCGATCTCCGAAACAAATGCTTCGTGCGTGATAATTAAGGCGGAAACCCGAGCCGTAGCGAGTGTGCCTGTCATCCTCGTCGCCAACCCAAAACTCGCCTTCGCCAAAGCCGCCTCTGTGCTCCTTCGAAGGAAGAATGAGACTTTCACTCACCCATCAGCTTCCATCGCTGATTCGGCCAAGATCGGCAAAAGCACTCAGATACATGCCGGAGTCAGCATCGCTGATAACGTTACCATAGGCGAAAACTGCGTCATCCATCCGAACGTCGTTATTTACGAACATTCAGCAATCGGGAATAACGTAATTCTCCACGCCGGAGCCGTCATCGGAGCCGACGGTTTTGGTTACGTTAAGGATGAATCGGGCGAGTACGTAAAATTCCCGCAGATCGGCACCGTCGTTATCGAAAACAATGTCGAGATCGGCGCGAACACATGTGTCGACCGCGGAGCTCTCGGTGAAACCCGCATCGGCGAAGGCACAAAGATCGACAATCTTGTCCAGGTCGGCCACAACGTCTCGATCGGCAAACGCTGCGTTATCGCGTCGCAAACAGGAGTATCAGGAAGCGTGATTATCGAAGACGATTGCGTTATAGGCGGCCAGGTCGGTTTCGGTGATCATGTCCGTGTTCAAACCGGCGCCGTTATCGGTTCACAAGCCGGAATTCTTCCCGGAAAGATCGTCCGCCCAGGCGTCTGGTGGGGCACGCCGATCCAACCGCTAGACGAATACAAACGCCAGAACGCTCACGTAAAGAGTCTGCAAAGGCTTAAGGATGATGTAAAGGCTATAAAGAAAAAGCTGGTTTGAGCGATCAATTTTAAGACCGCTTCGGCGGCTCTTTTGGACGCACCGCCGTGCCCCAGTTTGTCCGTTGCTGTCCCCAGATCCTCACGCACTTTCTTGTTCGTTTCAGGCTCAAGCAGACGGAAGAGTTCATCGGCGAGCGTTGGTGGCGTGAAATCGTCCTGAATAAACTCCTTCGCCACTCGTTCTTCCGCGATCAGATTTATCAAGCCAAAATGTTCTACGTCGATCAACGGCCGTAAAAGCTTGTAGTTGAGAGCCGTCGCTTTATAAACGATCGCCATCGGCGTGCCGATAATTCCTGTTTCGAGCGTAGCCGTCCCGCTGGCTACCGCCGCCGCGTCGGAAGCGTTTAAGATGTTGTAAGTCTCACCGGAAACTACATTTAGCTTTTTCTTGAGCTCGGGCTGATTTTCAAAAGCTAGCTCGATCGCTTCATCGACCGATTCCGCAAGACGCTCATCCGCGAGAGCCAAACAAAACTCGAGAGTGGCATCGGCATTTAGCATCATCCTAACGCTTTCGAGCATTGCGGGCAATATCTTCGTCACCTCTTTCCGGCGGCTACCGGGAAGCAAGGCGACCAATTTTGTATCATTTGAGAACGAATGCTGCGAGCGAAATTCTTCACGCGACATCGACGCGTGAACTTCCCGGGCGAGCGGGCTTCCGACATATTCGATATGCTCGATTCCCTGTTTCGCATACCAATCTTTTTCAAACGGAAGTATCGAAAGAAGAAGATCAACGTGTTTCTTGATCGTTCTCACCCGATACTTTCGCCAAGCCCAAAGCTGCGGCGAGATGTAGTAAACGACCTTGAACCCTCGCTTTTTCAATGCTTTTGCGAGTTTCAGGTTAAAATCAGGAAAATCGACGAGAATTACGCAATCCGGCTTCCGGACTTCCGCCGCATGCACGAGCGCTCGAAATGCACGAATAAACATCGGCAATGCCGCTGCGATCTCAGGCAAGCCGATCACAGATAATTCGTCTGCCTCAATTATCGCCTCAACGCCGGATTCCCTCATTAAAAGGCCCGCAGAACCGAAGAATGAGAGGTCAGGCCGTTCAATTTGAAGAGCGTCAACCAGTTTCGCGGCGTGCCTGTCACCAGACATTTCGCCCGCGACTACCATGATCGATCTCTGCTTCCCTCTGTACATATAAAGTTCTTCTGCCCGTTTAGTTTACGGCAAACGAATGCGACAACCAATCTGCATCATCGCGGCATCAAAGCCGTTTGAGAAAAAGCTTAGTCAATCGGTAAATCCGCCCACATCCTTGCAGAAGAGACATTAACTCTTTAAACTATTGTGTTTTGTGCTTGGAAAGGATTTTCAATCATCAGTTCTTAATTGGGTTTAAGTTTTAGCAATTATTTTGGAGGCGTCTGTGAAGCTTCGTGGATTCATTGGTTTCGTTTTTGCGGCATTTTTAATTTTTGCGCCGTTCGTTATAGCTCAGGTCGATTCCGTTATCGGCCAGTTCACACGTTCGCCCGAGGAATCGTTCGTCGGCGGCATCAGCGGCGATGGCAGGTTTGCCGTGATCGAATCGCGTGGGAACATCGCTACCGTAAACCCTCGAAACAAGGACCTTAACGTTGAGATCTTCCTGTTCGATTACGCCCAGCGACAGATATTTCAGATCACCAACACCAAAAACGTTTACATTAACCCGAACGGAAGCACGTTTTCGGGCAATACGCGCGTCGAGATAACGAACCGACGTCCAGTTATAAGTGTTGACGGCCGATGGATCGCTTTCGGTTCGAATGCGACACGTTCGGTAGTGGTCGGCACGTCGCCCTCGCCGGTTCCACCGGACGGCACAAATCCGGGTAATTTTGACGGAAATACCTATAATACGCAGGATCCGCCGCCAGCAGGGTGTACAGTTCCAACCCCGAGTCCGACCCCAACGCCTTCTCCAACGGCAACACCAACGCCCGGCCCTTCGCCTTCGCCGACGCCGTTCAATAATCCTTTGGATTGCGATGCCAATCTGGAAATGTGGCTTTATGAAATTCCGGCAGCCGCACCGGCTGATCTAACGACCGGTGAAGAGATCCCGTTCGTTGATCTTTCAACTGGTTCATTTACACAGTTTACTAATACGCCCGCAAGCCGTCTGCCGCAGAGAGCAGGCATATTTGTAAACGCGTTCGTCGCGAATGACAACCATGACGCGTCGATCGATGACAACGGCGAAACTGTGGCATTTGTTTCGACCCGAGACCTAGTAGCGGGGTTAAATTCTTTCCCATCGAACGACAACGACGACATTTTTACCTTCACGCGTTCTGGCGGAAGTAAGGTTTCCGAGCTGGGCAAGGCAGAGGGTGGAGGAGCTCCGTGTGCAACAATTGCCTCGGGAACCGTCTGTCAGGTAACTCAAACCCCTCGTGGTCCGATCCAAGATCCAATTTACAGCCGAAATCCCTCTATCTCAGGTAACGGCAACCGCGTCGTTTTCGCGAGTTCCGGCGACAATCCGATAATCGGAATGACGGGCGGTAATAATCCATCTACAAGTCGCAACGAAGAAATATTTATTGCAAACTTGAGCGCAGGCGCTCCTGCCGGAACACATCGGCAGATCACGACGACAACCCCGACAAACCCGGGCGATCCGGTCAACAATCTGGAATACGGAAAGCGAATGAGCCGTGATGGACGCTTTGTAGCGTTCGATTCATTCGCCGATCTGAAAAACGAAAACGGCGGAACAAATTATACTACTTTTGGTACTTACGTTTACGACTATGACGCTGTAGGAACGCCTGGGGGTAATCGTTATCGGCGTGTGCTTCCGCGAAGCGATGCGGACTCAGCGGCACAGGGCGGCGATGTTTCACGTTACCCGGGCTTTACGGATTACGATGCGAACGGCACTCCGTCGACGATAGTTCTGGAGACCCGAATGAATATCAAACGGGACGGAACAATGGCGACAACGGCCGCGGATGGACTGAACAATATCGATGGTCGACCTGTACAGATCTATACTTTGGATCTGGCCGCAGCGCCTGCGACCAACGCGTTTGCGCGGCTTACAAAATTTCCGCTGCCCACCGCGTTTCTGGCCTCGACGCAGCCTTTGCCAAGCAATTCGTCAAAGCGCATCGCGTTCAATCTATCTTTGACCGAGTTCGGAACCGGGAACAGCGACCTGCGTGCTGAGGGTTTTTACCTTTATCAGCCAATTGTTTTAAGCGAAACTGCGGCCTCGTTCAATCTAGCGACCGGAGCGTCGAGAATGCCGGTTTCGCCGACCGCAGTTCCAACGCCGTCACCCACCCCTACTCCGAGTCCGACGCCCACACCAAGTCCGACGCCAACACCCACGCCGGGCCCGAGCCCGACTCCAACGCCATCGCCTACGCCGCAAACACCGCCTGCGGTTCTGGGTATTTCGCCGGGAATGCTTGCGATACTCAATTACGGAGCCGGACTCGAACAACCAGTCGTCGCACGGACCGCCGTAGGTTCGCTTGACCGCTCGTTCCAACTGCCGATCGAGCTAAGCGGCGTTACGATGACGATCAACGGTGCTGCTTGCGGCATCAAATCTGTCAGCCGCCGCGAGATCGTATTTCAGGTTCCGCGCGGTCTCCTAAGTGATACGACCGGTACTGAATATCCGTTGGTTGTTAACAATAACGGCACTTTCTTTAGGGGATCCGTTACTATCGTTCCGGCTCGGCCCGACGTCTTTAACAAGAATGAGGTCCCGGGTCCATTCGGCCGTGCACAGGCGTTAAACGTCACAAACCGGATTCATTTATCTGAGCCGTTTACGGCAACGACCATTCTGATCCGTGGAGCACGGCGAGTGCCGACGGTGCTTCGAATACGTGTTACGGGTGTAGAGCGTTCCGCCGTGGAGAATATCACCATCAGGATCGGATCCTTTATTATTTTTGGAAATCGCGTTCTGACAGGAGCGGTTGAAGTCGAACCTGGCATCTATACGATCGATTTCCAGCTTCCACCGTTGATCGACGGTGCTGGTGACGTTCCAATAATCGTAGAGATAAATGCCGGCGGGACTATTTACTCGTCAAGGCTGGGCGATACAGCGCCGAAGGTAAATATACTTTAGTCGATATCGAACTTTTAAGTGATTAAGGCGGTTTCTGACCGCCTTTTTTGTTTTTCATAACTTTTGCTGATGTTAAGATAACAAGTGCTGATGTTTGCGAACCTCGGCCCAATATACTATCGTAGGGATACTGGTGAAAGCCCGCATACGTTCTGCAAAACCGTGAATTTCATACATTTTATCCGAATATTTTATAAGCAATTATTAGAAGGAGATTTAGACACGATATGGCTGAAAAAGATGTAGCAACAATGAAAATCTCGTCCAAAGTCTGGAAAAATGGTGAGATCATTGATTGGGATGATGCTCGGATCCACGTAATGTCACACGTGGTCCATTACGGGTCGAGCGTTTTCGAAGGTATCCGTTGTTACAACACTTCAAATGGTTCGGCCGTGTTCCGTCTGCCTGAGCACATTCAGCGGCTTTTAAATTCCGCTAAGATCTACAGAATGGAACACACTAACACTCGTGAATCCATCTGTGATGCGACAGTAAATTTGATCCGGGAAAGCAGCCTCGATGAATGTTACATTCGGCCCGTCATATTCCGCGGACTTGATGAGGAAAAACCTTCCTTCGGCGTTTACGGGATGCTCAATCCGGTCGAGACATACATTGCAATGTGGCAGTGGGGTAAATATCTCGGTGAAGAAGCTTTGGAAAATGGTATCGACGTCTGCGTTTCGAGCTGGACCCGGATCACGCCAAATTCGATGCCGGCGATGGCAAAGGCCGGTGCGAACTACATGAATTCGCAGCTTATCAAGATGGAAGCGAAGCTTGGCGGTTTTGCCGAAGGAATCGCGCTTGATGACCGCGGTTACGTTTCGGAAGGTTCGGGCGAGAATATCTTTTTGGTCAACAACGGAAAGCTCATAACGCCGCCGCTCGGTTCGTCAATACTCCCGGGAATTACACGCGATTCCGTAGTTCAGATCGCTCGCGAAATGGGCATTGAGGTGGTTGAAACTTCGATACAGAGAGCTGCTCTTTATCTCGCTGACGAGCTCTTTTTCACGGGAACCGCAGCCGAGATCTCGCCGATCCGTTCTGTTGACCGTATAACTATCGGAAACGGCAAACGTGGTGATATCACCAAAAAGATCCAAGATGAATTCTTCGCCATCATCGATGCACGAAGACCCGCACCAAATAATGCGGAATGGCTTACTTTCGTGAACGATACCGGTGAAAAAAAAACGGCAGTAGCCTAAATTCCGATCCTAATTAATCTAACTTAAACCAAGCCCTGTTTGTCTTGAGCGGAAAACGCCGAAACGACAGGGCTTTTTCTTGACCGAGATGAACGTTGAGAAGTCATTAGTAAAGCGACCCGGCTGGATACTGGAGCTAACTGTGTTCGTTTGCGGTGCGGTCGTCATGGCCTACGAGATAAACGGCTCGCGGATTCTTGCTCCGTACATTGGCACATCGACGTACATCTGGACAAGCCTGATCGGGGTAATCCTCGGTGCTCTGAGTGTGGGATATTGGTTCGGTGGCCGGATCGCTGACCGCGAACCCAACATTCGCGTTCTGGCATCGGCGATCTTCGTAGCTGCCGGCTTGATCTCGTTCACTATTCTGATCAAAGATATCGTACTTCAGGCGATCTCCCAATTTCCCGGCGGCGTCGAAGTCCGTTCGATCATTGCTGCCATTCTTCTGTTTGCCCCAGCGAGCGTCGCACTTGGATTTGTGATCCCTTACGCAACGAAACTCCGGATCGCTGATCTTAAGGAATCGGGAAGCGTAGTCGGACGGCTTTATGCACTTTCGACCGTCGGAAGCATCGTCGGAACATTTGCGGCGGGCTTTGTATTAATACCTTTCGTCGGAAGCGTTCGCACTCTCTATCTGATCGCTGCGATTCTTTTCGTTTTGTCCATATTGATAGCCGGGCTGACTCTAACGCGAAATTCTGTTTCGGCCTTGTTGGTCTTCGTTATTGGCATTAGTGTAAGCGAAGGCAGCTCTTATCTGCTGTGGCGATCCAACGGACTTCACGATATTGATACAGAATACAGTCGCGTCTGGGTCTTCGAAACTTCAAAGCCCGAGTCCGGCAGAAAAATGATAGCGATGGCGACGGATCCGGTCTATATTCAGTCCGCACGATATCTGGAGAGCGACGAACTGGCTCTCGAATACACAAAATTCTACGACCTTGTAAAAGCATATCGCCCGGAATTCAAAAAAACGCTGATGATCGGCGGGGCAGGATTTTCGTATCCGCAAGCATACTTAGAGAAATATCAGAATGCGGACATTGACGTCGTTGAGATCGACCGCGGTATGACCGATATCGCTCGACGATTTTTCTTGCTTAAAGATGACCCGCGGCTGCAGATATTTCACGCCGATGGCCGCGTGTTTCTAAATTCGGCACCGGCCGGTAGTTACGACGCGATACTGATGGACGCATTCGGATCGCTTTTCTCTGTTCCTTTTCAACTTACTACGGTAGAAGCCGTTCGTGAGATGCATCGTGTCTTGAAGGATGATGGCGTCGTGATCTTCAATATCGGATCCGCGATCACGGGCGATGCCAGCCAATTTCTCAGTTCGGAAGTCGCGACCTATCGACAAGTATTTAGTGAGATCCACCTTTACAAAGTTCGCCCCGAAGAGAATGACGCCGTATCACAAAACCTGATCATCGTCGCTTGTAAAACCACTTGTCCGGAGATCAACGAGAGTAATTTCAGTTCAGCCGACCCCGACTTATTCACACTTCTATCCAAACGAATCGAAGCTCCGGAAATGATCTCAATACCGATCCTTACGGACGACCTAGCGCCGGTCGAGCGTTTTGCTTCCATCGCTCATTCGCTACGCTGATCATGACCAATCGTTCGTTTGCCGTTAAGTCGAAGTTTCGTCATACTTTTCGTTCGCGGCAAACTTGTTTTGCCGCCAATGATCCCGGGGCAATTGTATATTTATGAGTAGTTCAGCGACACCAAACGCCAGTTACAGCCTTACTTTACGGGTAAAGATCCATAACAAACCGGGACAATTGGGCAAGATCACTACCGCGATCGGACTGGCCGGCGGCGATATCGAAGGCATTGACATCGTTAGTGTTGGCAAGGATTTTTTGATCCGTGATATTACCGTGAACGCCGCAAGCGAAAGCCACGACCAGCAGATAATTCAGTCGGTCAAAGACATTGACGATGTCGAAGTAGTTAACGTTTCGGATAGAACATTCCTAATGCACCTGGGTGGCAAGATAGAAGTCACGTCAAAGATGCAGTTGAAGACGCGTTCCGACCTTTCAATGGCTTATACGCCGGGCGTCGCACGTGTTTGCGAAGCGATCGCTAAAGATCCTGAAAAAGTTTTCAATCTAACCATTAAGAAGAACACTGTTGCAGTAGTCACCGACGGCACTGCCGTTCTCGGGTTAGGCGATATCGGCCCGGCGGCCGCAATGCCGGTAATGGAAGGCAAGTGTCAGCTTTTCAAGGAATTCGGCGGTGTCGATGCTTTTCCTATCTGTCTGAACACAAAAGATCCGCACGAGATCGTTCAAACGATCAAGAACATTTCGGTCGCGTTCGGTGGAATCAATTTAGAAGATATTTCTGCTCCGAGATGTTTTGAGATCGAAGACCGTCTGAAAGAAGAACTTGATATACCGGTCTTTCACGATGATCAGCACGGGACGGCTGTCGTAGTTCTCGCAGCCTTGATCAACGCGCTCAAGATCGTCGGCAAACGGATGGAAGACGTCAAGGTTGTAGTTAATGGTATTGGTGCGGCGGGCGTTGCTTGTTCAAAGATCGTGATGGCGGCGGGCGTTAAAAATATCGTTGGCTGTGACACGACAGGTGCCTTATATGAAGGCCGCACCGAGAACATGAACTGGGTAAAAGATTGGTACGCACGCAACACGAATCCGCAAAAGGAAACCGGAACCATCCACGATGTAATTAAAGGTGCGGATGTTTTCTTCGGACTGTCGGCTCCCGGCGTGATAGATCAGAGCGATCTGAGAGCGATGGCTAAGGATCCGATAATCTTTGCGATGGCGAATCCCGTTCCTGAGATCATGCCCGAAGAAGCTGAAGGCCTTGTGGCTGTGATGGCGACCGGACGGTCCGATTATCCGAACCAGATCAACAACGTATTGTGCTTTCCGGGAATTTTTCGCGGTGCTCTAAATTGCCGGGCTTCGCGGATAGATGAGGCGATGAAACTGGCCGCTGCACACGCAATTGCCGAGATCATCGGCGAAGACGAACTTCATCCCGACTACATAATTCCATCGGTCTTTGATCGACGTGTTGGCGAAGCAGTTGCCCTAAAGGTCGAAGAAGCGGCGTACGAAACCGGCGTCGCCCGCCGCAGCCGCTCGACCAGCGAATCAGAGTTTTAGTGTTTTATCGGCGAGGCACCGCACCGTCGCGTCAGAGTATCGCCGACAAAACTATTGCTTTTATCCACGCAAATTTTTGATAAGATGTGCATAAGTTGATATGCGGCGCGCGATCTTAAAAGAATTATCGGTGGAAGAGTTTGCAAATACGATCACGCATGGCTTTGGGCTTGTGCTGAGCGTTGCTGGATTTGGCGTTCTTTTGTTAATTGCGATCACTCGCGGCGAACCTTTACTCATCATCGGATCTGCGATCTACGGTCTTTCCCTCATCATTCTTTACGCTGCTTCGACCGTTTACCACGGCACAACATCTATAGAACTCAAGGAAAAACTTCGGCTTGTAGATCACTGCTGTATTTACTTGCTGATCGCGGGAAGTTACACGCCCTTTGGACTGATTCTCCTTGATGGAACTTTGGGCCAAGTTTTGCTGGCTGGTATATGGACGTTCGCCGTGGCAGGCATTGCGGCAAAGCTGTTGTGGCACCCACGTTTTCCGGTGGTCTCCGTTGCATCATATGTAGTAATGGGATGGATGGGCATTTTTGCACTCGGCCCGCTTCTTGAACTTCTCGGGGCACCGGCGATCATCCTCGCTCTAGCCGGAGGTTTGGCCTACACATTCGGCGTGATCTTCTTCGCTTGGGATCGCTTACACCATAATCACGCTATTTTCCATCTTTTCGTCCTCGCCGGCAGCATTCTTCATTACGCCGCGGTAGTTCTTTACGTTATCCCGCACACAACCGGCCAGTGACTTTTAGAATAATTGCGTTCGCCGAGCATTTGGGCTAATATTCCGACATTCAAGAAATTGACAATTCGGTTGCGGAAAGCAGAACAGCAAAAGCTCACGCGTGTTCTTCCGCATACTTTTCGCCAGCGGATCTTCCGAACCGACGGCATAACCCAAACTTAGGAGGATACTGATGCGTTTCTTTAAGTTCCCTACTCTTTTGTTCTGCTCTCTACTTTTAATGGTAAACGGTGCGTTCGCCGCGACCTTTACAGTCACAAAGGTCGCTGATACGAACGACGGCGTGTGCGACGCTGATTGCTCGCTCCGCGAAGCAGTTGCTTCAGCTACCGCAGCCGCGGGCGATGACATCATTGTGTTCTCAGCACTTTTCAATAGCCCGCAAACTATAACCCTGTCCGGTTCTGAGATAGTTCTTGGTGCAAATGGCAGCACAACCATTAACGGTCCAGGGGCGGCTATCTTGACTATCGATGGAAACAACACTTCTCGAATCATCTCGACCGGCCCGATGGTTACAGCGGAGATCACCGGGATCAGGTTTACCAACGGCAACGGTGTCGGAGCATTAAACACAGGCCGCGGCGGTGCGATCTATAATGCGGGAGCTGTTCTCGTTTTAAGGCAAGTGATCATAACCGGAAATACGGCCCCGAACGGCGGCGGATTGAACAATGCCTCAACGGCGAGCCCCTCTCTTCCCGGAAATCTGACGATCGAGAATTCTATTGTTTCCAACAACTCGGCGACCGGCAGCGGCGGCGGAATGCAGAACTTTTCGACCAGTACCGTGACGATCACAAACAGCACGTTTAGCGGAAATGTTAGCAACGGATCGACCGGCGGCGGCGGCGGACAGTTCAACGGCGGAGTTCGTATCACAAATTCAACATTTGCCGGAAACAGCGCGCCATCCGGCGGCGGCGGCGGAATGCTGTCGAACGGTACGCTGGGAACTATTATCACGAACTCTACCTTCTCCGGGAACAGTTCATTAAACAACGGCGGCGGAATTTATCGCGGCACGACGAATGTAAACTTCTTTATCCGTAACTCGATCGTCGCGGGAAACAATGGAACGGCCGCGTCGCCTGACTTCACCAATTCTGCTGCGGGAAATCAATCGCAGGGAAACAACATCATCGGCAACACGGGCACGAGCACTGGTTGGGTCGCCTCAGATCTTTTGAACACGAATCCATTGCTCGGTCCGTTAGCTGACAATGGCGGAGCGACGCAAACTTTCTTGCCGCAAATGGGTTCGCCTGCGATAAATGCCGGACAAAATTGCGTGCTTGATTCGACCTGCGACGCGAACAATCCGCCGGCAAATGTTACGACCGACCAACGCGGGATCGCGCGGCCCCAGGGAGCGAATGTTGACATCGGTTCGGTCGAGGTCGCGATGGCCGCAAGCGTAACTGTTCAAGGCCGCGTCCTTTCGCTCAGCGGAACTCCGCAACGCAATGCGCAAGTTACCCTTTCCGGCCCGCTGAACAACATAAAGGGTGACCCAATTCCTGTGCTTGCACGGCGCACTTACACGAATAGCTTCGGTTATTTTATTTTCGAGAACGTCTTGTCAGGCCGGAATTATCAACTGGACGCCACTGCGAAGGGACTCACGTTCAATCCGTTCATCTTCCCCGTTGAGGATGATATCTTCGGGCTAACGTTGACGGCGACCAACGATAATTTCGATCGTAGATAACATCTGCGGTTGATCAATTGAATAATCGAATGGCCCGGCGCGATATGTGTCCGGGCCATTTTTTGATTGTTCGCAGCGTGCTTGTTACCCGACGACGATCTCGTGCACTTCCGAGTATTGTCCGACCGAGTCATTGCCTTTTGACATTCGAACGCGGACAAATATTTTCTCCGGGCGGCCGGCTTCGGTCGGAATAATGCTGATCGTCGCCGGCGAACGCGCAAATCTTCCAGCATTTTCCCATTCCGTCGAGCCCTGTCGGCGAAAACTTACTTCAATACCGTCAAACCTGCCGATCGTGCAGCGAACCGTGAAGCTTGTGCCTTCAACATTCGGCCGAACCTTGATCTTCGGCGTAAAATCCGTTAGATCGACGGCCGTCGGAGCCTTCGTCGCGAATCGCACCCAACATTCGACCGGAAACAGAATTTATATAACCCGGAGGCTACTTATGAAAAAATTATCTTTTTATGGGATCGTCGCGTCGGTTTTCTTCGTCGGACTCGGCAAAATATTTGACAGCGTCGGCGCAAAATTTAAGTCGGACACAAAAGCTCTTGAGATCATCGCAAAAACACGTCAGGCGATCGGCGGAGACGCGGCCATTGCGGAAGTTCGTTCCATCGTTATCAAAGGACAAACGACGCACACTCTGAAAATGGACGGAAGCGAACGCGTCGAACAAGGCGAGACCGAGATCGCGTTTCAGCTGCCGAATCAGATGATGAAGATGGTCAAGATCGGCAAAGGCGACGGCACGACCGTCGAAGGAAAAGACGGCGAATTCACCATATCTGACGGCAAAAAGGTAATCGTCCGAAAGATGGAAGGCGGCGATGCGACGTTCAAATCAGCCGATGGCAAAACATTCGACATCAAGATCGCGCCGGGCAGCGGCGAAGTTTCGGAGACCGTTACGCCTGATGGCAAGAAGATAATTGTTCGCTCGACCGCAGGTGCACACGGCGGTGAAACGGTAAATGTTGACGGAAAGGAATTGAAGATCGAACGGACAGCCTCGTCCGAAGCACATTCGGGAACGCGACAGAACGAATTGCTTCGCACGACGTTGAGCTTGCTCGTTTCAGCTCCCGAAGGAATGGACGTTAGCTACACCTTCGTCAGCGACGGCAACTTTGATGGCGTTGCAGTGAGTACGGTCGATACATCGTTCGCCGGTGCAACGTATCGCCTCCACTTCGACCGCTCGTCCAACCTGCCGGTCGGCATGAGCTACAAAGGCCACGCACCTGTCGTCATTCATTTTAACCGCGACGGCGAAACACCGGTTGAAGGCGACAAGAAAGTAATGGTCTTTACCAAAATAATGGACGCATCTGCCGTGGCCGAACACTTCGTCCGCTTTGGCGACTATCGCTCAACCAACGGCGTCCACCTTCCTTTCAAATGGACGACCTCGGTCGGCGGACAAACAACCGAAATATTCGACGTCGTCTCCTACGAAGTAAACCCCGCGAACATCGCGGATCGCTTCAACGACCAAACAATAAAGGTCCGCATGGCCAGACCGGCGGAACAGAAGTAATTTAACGAGGAACTAATTCATAGATCCCGGCTTGGAAACAATTTCCTTGCCGGGAATTTATTTTTCTCTTGAGATACCTTCCATCACGGCACGTATCTCGCCGTAGCTATAGTCGTCGCCAAGATATTCCTTCACCGGCGAGATCGCATTTTCGACCTTTAGATGTACCAATGCTTGTCGTATCACTTCAATCTTTTCAGGTGAAACAATTTCATCAACGGAAAGAGTGCCATCGGAAATGAAACGAGACAAATGTCCTTCGATCGTGGCTTTGGCAAGGCCGCGTGCCTGTGCGATCTCATCGATTGATCGCCCTGCCCGAAATAGACCAAAGGTCTTTGAATAGGTATCGTCGCCCGTGGGCTTTCGCTTAGTTGACGATCCGGTTCTCGTAGGGCCGCGTCTTTCACGGATCTTTGAATCCAAGCCGTGTTTCTCGCAATGCTGCCTAATTTCTTTTAGAAACTCCGGACAATAGTTTTCCAATTTGAAGGCTCCCACTCCCGAAAGCTTAGCGATCTCATTCTGATGCTGTGGAAGATATGTGGCCATTTCAATTAGGGTTGCGTCGGAAAAAATAACATACGGCGGAACACCTTCTCGTTCCGAAAGCCACATTCGGACACGCCTAAGTTCTTCAAAAAGATCCTTATCATAATCGGCCGTTAGGCTGATTACCGACCGCCGCAGATTGACACGCTCGATCTTGTGCAATTCGACCTTTCCGATCCCTTTCAGTACTTCATTTCCCTTCTCAGTGATCGAGAGTGTTGGAAATTCACCGCTCGCTTTTTGCAGAAATCCTTGTGCGATCAGATCTCGGAAATACGCTGACCACTCTTGTTTTGAGACATCCGCCCCGACACCATAGGTCTTTAGGTTCATATGTTCGAGCCGCATCGTCTTCGACTTCGAACCGCGAAGCAGGTCGATCAAATAGCCCACCCCAAACATTTGCCCGGTTCGCACAACGGCACTCAAAGCCTTCTGCGCGATGATCGTTCCGTCAAACATCTCAAACTCGGTAGTACAATTGTCGCAATTCCCACAGTCTTCATCGGTGCTCTCCGAAAAATACTCCAATAAATATCGTCGCCGGCACGTCCGGAGCTCGCCGAACTCGGCCATCCGATCGAGCTTTCTAAGCATTACCTGGCTTTGCTCAGCGTTTCCATTTACCTCGACGAAACCCTTTAGTTTCAGAACATCGGCGATCGAATAGAAGAGAATTGCTTCGCTCGGTAAACCGTCGCGGCCGGCACGGCCCGTTTCCTGATAGTAGCTTTCAATGTTTTTCGGCAGGTCCATATGGACGACAAATCGAACATTAGATTTATCGATTCCCATCCCGAAAGCGATCGTTGCGACAACTATCTTTGCTTCGTCTTTTAGAAACGCGTTCTGGTTCTGTTCACGAACGCCTTTTACCAAACCTGCGTGATATGGCAATGCCGCATATCCTCCAGCACGAAGGTCTTCAGCGACGCGTTCGACCGAAGCACGGCTCAGACAATAAACGATCCCGCTTTCATCCTTGCGAGTTTCGAGAAATTCGAGCAGGCGGTAAAACGAATCGCGTTTCGGTTCGACAGAGTATTTGATATTGGGCCGGTTAAAACTCGAAACAAAAACATCGGCATCGGGGATAGTCAGGTGCCGAAGAATATCCTTTCGAACAAGGGCATCGGCGGTTGCCGTGAGTGCGATCACGGGCACGTTCGGAAACTCCCGCTTCAGCACCGACAGCTTCTGATACTCCGGCCGGAAATCATGTCCCCAACTCGAGATGCAGTGTGCCTCATCGATCGCAAAGAGCGAGACGTTTATCGAGGCAAGAAAATCAACGAACTGGTCGCCGCTCTGTAACAACCGTTCGGGTGCGACGTAAAGCAACTTGAGTTGGCCCGATCGGACAGCTCGAAACACTTCTACTTGTTCGGTGGCGGTTTGAGTTGAATTCAGAAAACCTGCATCGACTCCATAGCTCCGCAAAGCGTCGACCTGATCTTTCATCAAGGCTATCAATGGTGATATGACGAGGGTCAGGCCATCAAAGATCATCGCCGGAATCTGGTAACACACCGACTTGCCACCGCCGGTCGGCATCAGCAATAAGCAATCTCTACGGGCCAAGACCGCCTCGATAGCTGGCTGTTGATGCATTCTAAAGGCATCAAAGCCGAAACGAGTCTTCAGTATTTCCTGAGCGCGTGCAACAGTCATCGAATTGATCTGAAAGTTTGAATTGAGTAAAGATTAGCTTGCCGCAGTCTCGTGAGCAAGCCTTGCGGCGATCGCCGGAATGATCTTTCGCGGGACTTCGATCGCTCCTTTTATGTGGCGTTCG
>JBBSKW010000007.1:0-41750 GCA_038256005.1 Pyrinomonadales bacterium | reverse complement strand
GACCGTCCAAGTGTTCTTGATCGCGTTCCGGTACATCTCATAGAACTCCGGGTACTGCATCGGTCGAAGAGTTAGGTTAAATCCTGGATCTAATAACATAATTTTATTGGCAAGCTTCGCATGCATCAGGGTTCTCGAGTGAACAGATCAGCGCTTCTTCGTCGGTGTAAACCTTTTTCGGTTCGGCCGGTACTAGTTCGGAGACCTTGTAGTCTGCGGTTACCTGGTTGATCTTTGTTGCCGGTCGCGAACGAAGGTAATAGGTCGTTTTCAAACCCTTCTGCCAGCAGTACATATACATCGACGACAGTTTGCCGATCGAAGGGCTTTCCATGAACAGGTTCAGCGAACCCGACTGGTCTATAAACGCACCGCGGTCGGCGGCCATGTCGATGAGCGAACGCATAGGAACTTCCCAGGCCGTGCGATAGACCTCGCGGATCTCGGACGGAATTTCTTGTATGTCCTGGATCGAACCTTCGCTAAGCTTGATCTTGTTGCGGATGCCGTCGGTCCAAAGATTGATCGTCTTCAGTTCTTTAACGAGATACTTGTTGATCTGGATAAAATCGCCCGAAAGCGTTTCGCGTTTGAAAAGGTTCGACACCTGCGGTTCGATACACTCATAAGAACCGGCGATGGCGGCGATCGTAGCAGTCGGTGCTATTGCGATCATTAAGCTGTTTCGCAAGCCGTTCTCTTTGATCTTTTCGCGCAGAGCGTCCCAACGTTCCGTGTCTTCAGGCACGACGTTCCAGAGATCGAACTGGAGCACACCTTCAGCAGCACGCGTCTCAGGAAACGCCGGGTGCGCACCTTTGGTCTTTGCGAGTTCGCACGAGGCGTCGAGAGCGGCAAAGTATATCTCTTCCTGAATCTTCGCCGAAATCTTGCGTGCCGGTTCCGAATCGAACGGCAGACGCATATTAAAGAACACATCCTGCAAACCCATCACGCCGAGGCCGATATTTCGCCACCGCATATTCGACGCGGTCGTGCTCGGGATAGCGTAAAAATTTAGATCGATAACGCGGTCAAGTTGGCGGACGGCGAGGTTAACGTTGTGACGCAACTTTTCGAAATCAAAACCATCTTCACTGGCGTAACGTGCAAGATTGATCGAACCTAAGTTACAGACCGCAGTTTCATTCTCGTTAGTTACCTCGACGATCTCGGTGCAGAGATTCGAAAGATGAATTACGTTTTCGGGGCGTCCTGTTTGATTCGATTTGCGATTGCAGGCGTCCTTAAACGTCATCCAGCCGTTGCCGGTCTGAGCAAGCGTCCGCATCATTTTGCTATACAGGTCGCGTGCTTTTATCTGCTTTAAGAAAAGGCCAGCATCTTCGGCTTCGACGTATGCCTTTTCAAACTCATCGCCGTAAGTATCAGGAAAATGCGGCACGACCTTTGGATCAAACAAAGACCACATTCCATCAGCTTCGACCCGCCGCATAAAAACGTCCGGTATCCAATTCGCGATGTTTAGATTGTGGGTCCGTCTTGCATCATCGCCGGTATTGTCTCGAAGTTCTAAAAAATCTTCGATGTCGCCGTGCCAAGTTTCGAGATAAACACACGCTGCACCTTTTCGCTTGCCGCCCTGATTGACAGCAGAAACTGACGAATCGAGAGTTTTGAGCCATGGCACGATACCGTTTGAATGGCCGTTGGTCCCGCGAATCAGCGAACCCTGCGAACGGACGCGGTGATACGCGATGCCGATGCCGCCTGAGAATTTGGAAAGCATCGCTACGTCAGAATACTTTTTGTAAATGCTCTCGAGACTGTCGAGCGGACTATCGAGCAAAAAGCAGCTTGAAAGCTGTTCGTGTTTCGTTCCGGAATTGAACAATGTCGGAGTCGACGGAACGTATTCGAGCGACGAGAACAGATTGTAAAACTCGATCGCCTCAGCAGGCGTTTCGGAGAGGCCGCAAGCGACACGCATCCAGAAGAACTGCGGGGTTTCGATAACGTCGCGCGTTACCGGATTCTTCAGGAGATATCGATCGTAGAGTGTGCGTAGGCCAAAAAATTCGAACAGATCGTTGCGGGTCTGGTCTATCGCGTCGTTCAGCTTGCGGCTGTTCTCCGAAACGAAGTTGACGACACGCGGAGCTATGAGGCCTTCACGAACGCCAAAAGCAATTGATTGCGAAAAAGAATAGATCTCCTGGTTGCGGACCTCTTTTTCAACGTACTGATTTAGAAGACGTGCGGCGAGTCGAGAATATTCCGGCTCCTCAAAGATCAAACCGGCCGCTGTTTGGATCGAGAGCTTGTCGAGTTCCTTGGTCGTCGCGCCGTCGTACAGGCCACTGATCGTTCGCGTCGCGATCCGCATGCTGTCAACATTTGGCAATCCCGGACAGCAACGCGAGATAGCTCGAACGATCTTATTGATATCGACCGATTCGGCAGAACCGTTACGTTTTGTAACGCGCATCTGCGTTTGGGCTGTCTCGTCTTCTCGTGCGGTTGCGGCAGCGGTGGTTGTTCCGGTTAAGGTCTCCATAAGCGATCTCGATATCCTAAACGGGCGATTCCCAATAATTTTTGAGGTGACGAATCCTCTGCGGCGATGATGCTTTCGGAAAGTGGTAAAGACAATTTTCCGTTGGCTACAGTTCTGCCGAACCGCAACATATGTTGCACTAGCTGGATTTCGTCGGGTAAATAAAGGGCCTTGAGAAAAGGCTTTTCCTACTAACTATGTCGATCTTCATCCACAATATTTTGGGTTGAATTCGACAGTGTTCGTTCCCCATCGATTCCACGGGGCGGTCGCAGATATTGTCTCTGCTTTTATATTTTCAACTGCAAAATCCCTGAGCGTTCCTTCAGTGGATATAGACTATATTGTGTCCCCGATCGTTTGTCAACACAAAATGTAGTGGTTTTAAAACAATTTCTTAAGTGGAATTATTGCAATATTTATCGCGCAGCGGGTGATGTTTTGGATTAAACAAAATTGTCGGAAGTGTAAATCAAGGTTACACAATATGTTGTGGTCGTTCGGCGGCTCTATTGGCCAACGATCAGGCCATCAAAAGAAAACTCAACGTTGTCCGGAAGCAAATTTGAATCGCGCTTATGAAGAATATCGTGGTTCAGGTGCGTGAGGTATGCACGCTTTGGCTTTAGGTCTTCAATTATCGCGAGGGCTTCTTCTAGGCAGAGATGTGTCGTGTGCGGTTTTATTCGCACGCAATCTAAAACCAGTACATCCAGATCGCGAAGACCGTCCATCGAATCGGGCGGAATGGTTTTGAGGTCGGTCGCGTATGCGAAATCGTTAAAACGGTACGCGACGACCGGTAATCTGCCGTGAATAACCTCAAGCGGAGTTACTTCAATCTCTTCGCCGACGCAAAATGGTGAATTGTGTACGACCGTGTGCGGGATCAGTTGCGGCAAACCGCCGCCATGGTGTGTCGGCTCAAAGATATATTGAAAGATCCGTCGAAGGTCGGTCCACGCGATCTCATTGGCAAATATCGGCATCGGTCCGTAGCGAAAATTTAGCGGCCGAATATCGTCCAAACCAAAAACATGATCTACGTGGCAATGCGTGATCAGCACCGCATCGATCTTTCTAATATTTGCTCTTAAGGCCTGTTGACGAAAATCGCTCGAGGTATCAACTAGAATGGTCTTTCCAGCGTGCTCGATGAGAATTGAAACTCTTAACCGTTTGTCTCGCGGATCTTCGGACAGACACGTTTCGCAATCGCACGCGATCGAGGGAACGCCTGTCGAAGTGCCTGTGCCTAGAAAAGTGAGTTTCATGAAGTCAATTTAACCACAGAGAACACAGAGCAACATAGTTTCCGACGGTTTTATAATTTGATTGGAATCAGCACCACTCTGTGTGCTCTGTGATAAATCTACTTATTCCCTAAAATATCTGCGGCCCCGAATTTTTGTGCGGCCTGAGCTTTTAGTTTTTCTTCCGTCGCACGAACCATTGTTACGTATTGCATACGCAGATCGGCGAGAAGGCCGTCGAACAGATGCGACTCCTGTACATGAAGATTCCCTTTGGTCTTCTCCTTTACCATTGCTAGCACATCGAGCCAATATTTCCCTGTATCGAGGTCGAGCGATCGTTTGCCGGTCGCGGGATGTGGCACGGCTCCGAGAGCCGCCGCAGCATTGGTCGCCAACGTCGAAAGAAAATTAACAAAACTCGCCGGATCATCGGCACCTGGTATTTCTTCCTCTAGAGAAACCGGTTCCAATTCGTGCTCGCTAAAGTCTGAACCGGACTCAGCATCCAACATCACGTCATCAGCGACCGTGCGTTCTGCAATTGGCTCGGCGTCCGGTTTTGCTACAACTTGCTTTGGAGCGGGCGCGGGTTCGAGCTTAACGCCATCTTTCACCGTGCCGTCTGAATTGAACTTGCGGCGGTCAATTACCTTCAAAATTACGTCTTCTTCGTTCTCGTCTTGTCCGAACATAATATGTATTCCTTAAATCAATATTAGCACCTGTACTCGATGCTCCGAAAGTCCGGACTTTCTTGAATCGACTGAGTCCATTAAACTTACAAATATGAGTAAGAGTTTTGACGACCTTGTGGCTGTGATGGCAAAATTGCGAGCTCCGGGCGGTTGCCCTTGGGATGCCGAACAGACGTACGCTTCGCTATCGCAGTATTTGCTTGAAGAAGCTTACGAGACGTTCGATGCGATCCAAGAAGCCGACGCGACTGGCGATGTCACGAATCTGAAAGAAGAACTTGGGGATGTTTTGCTCCAAGTCGTTTTTCATTCGACGATCGGCGCCGAACGCGGCGAGTTTACGATCGACGAAGTTGCCGACGGCGTTGTTAAGAAATTGGTGCTTCGTCATCCGCATGTCTTTGGCGACGAAAAGCTCGAGAGAGCGCAAGACGTTTTGGACAATTGGGATACGCTAAAAGCAAACGAGCGTAAAGCTTCCGGGAAAGTAGAAAAGACGAACGGCTCGATCCTTGAGGATGTTCCGGTCCACTTTCCGGCGCTGCTCGAGGCTCTAAAGCTCACGAAGAAAGCGGCTAAAGTTGGATTCGACTGGGACAATACGGGCCAGATATTCGAGAAGCTCGATGAGGAAGCTTCCGAACTTAAGGCCGCGATCGCCAATGGAAATGCCGACAATGTTGAAGACGAGATCGGCGACCTCCTTTTCGTTTTGGTGAATCTCGCCCGCAAACTGGACATCGAACCCGAGACCGCGCTTAAGCGCACGAATCGCAAATTCCGCGGGCGCTTCAAGCATATCGAGGATGCTTTGAGTGCGAAGAATATTAAACTAGAAGAGTCATCGCTTGAAGAAATGGATGCGCTATGGGACGAAGCTAAAAGCAGATCTGCGACCTAGGATGCGTCAGTACATCGTACACGTTTCGTCCGACGGCTATACAGTCGAGAATGTCTGCGCACGTTTTCCACGTATTAATCGTCACGATAAACGCCATCATCTCCATAACTTACGAAACTTTCGCTTCGTTTGGCATAATGCTTGCGACTACTCTGGCTGTAGCGGAAATGGCAAAAACGTTATTTCCGTGTACGTGACAAGGAAGGAAAGGAGATATTGGTATGTCTAAACTTAAGTTTATATATGTAATTGGTGTGTCGTTGGCGCTTGGGGCCACGCCGGTACTGGCTCAAGACGGAGCTCCGGTAAAGAAAACGGAAGTTGTTCAGAATGCGGACGGATCGTACACAGTGATCGAGTATCCGGTCGGACGTGAGGTCATTGTAAATCTTTCGCCGACGGGTGTTGTCACCAACGGTAAAGGCCAGGTCCGAGTTATGCGTGCTGATACAGGGACAAGGGTTTGGGTTGACGTTGGCGGAATGCCTGCAGACGCTAAGAGCGTATATGCATACACAGTAGACCCGATGGGCAAAGTGCAGCTCTTGGGACCTGTCGCTGTAAATGGCGGAATCGGAAAGGGAGAATTTTCGACAAGCCTCAATCAGTTTATGGTGGTTCTTTCGCCGACATCGGATGTAACGGGTTTCGAATCGGAAACGCCGGTTTACTTTAGAAGTTCAGTTCCTGAAGGCTTCTCAGTAATACCGACGCAGCGAACTGCGATCGACAACGTCCGGGCGGGAACTGGCCCGATCAGTTCGGCTTATGAAGTGCCCATGCTTGGTGTGCCGTCGTTTGGCGATCGAACGACAGAAATGAACATCGACTTCTCGGGCGAGCTCGAAGGCTTGAAAGCTAAGGCTTATATAGACACAAGGGCGAACGGAACAACTCAGATAAAAATGCGGTTCGACGACATGAAAATGGCACCGAAAAACAAGCGTTTCATTCTGTGGGCGGCGGCTCCGGCTGGGGAATATACAAAGCTGGGTCAAGTAGTTAATACGGGCCAGCGGCAAGAGGCTGAGATTCGCAGCGAGACGGCGTTGCCCGACTTTGGGCTTTTCGTAACGATCGAAGAAGAAGACGTTACGGTCCCAACGAGCCGAAACTTTTCAGTGTTTCGTAAGCTTTAGTGAGTTGAACGATTAATAGTGAGGACGAGAGCGGGGTTAAATCCCGCTCTTTTTTTTACGCATCCATGGGAGAAATGATCGAGCGGGGACTCATAAGTCTGAGTGTTGTCTGGCGAACATTTCTCGCATCATCTCGAGTATTATTTTGCCAGCTCATCGTGGCAATCCTTTACCAAGACCAAGAAAATCGAAAATCCTTAACGTCGTAAATCAATACGCTATTACTTCTAACGCATACGGTTTTCTCAGCGGTCCTTGTTACATTTTCATCGAAACCAGACAAAACCAACGTCACCGTCCAGGTTTTTTTGGCGGCACGCATGTTGCAAACAAAGGGATAGCAAGGGACGGTCACCTACTGGACCAAGCTTTAATTAGATTAGACAAGGGGAACTTTATGGCACAAGAAAACAACAACAACATAATGAATAAACCTGTGGGACAAACGTCGGGTACGAATAGCGGTGGCTCGGCAACGCAAATGCAAAAGCAAAAGCAGCCCGCAAACTTTGGGGGTTCTTCGATAGAAACGGGTAAGGGCTTACTCGAGCAGGTAAAAAGCACTGCGGGCAGCGCCTATGATTCGGCGGCACACACTGCGACGTCAAAACTAGACGATCAAAAATTGAATCTTTCCATGGGTTTGAGTTCGGTGGCGGACAGCGTTCGCCGAATCGGTGAAGGTCTACACGACGGCGATACTCCGGTCGAGGGCGTTGCGAAAGTGACAGCGGAATACAGCGATACCGTTGCAAAGAAACTTGACCAAGCTGCAGAATATTTGGGAAACAAGGATCTCAAACAAATGTACGGCGATGCAGAATCGTTTGCACGACGCAATCCAGCGGTACTTATAGGCGGAGCTTTTGTTCTAGGCATGCTTGCCGTGAGATTTTTGAAGAGTTCGAACTCGGGTTCCGCGATGACCAATAAAAATTCAACGGGTTTCAATAACGAGAACCTAAATCGCCAAGTGAATGGTATAGCGAGGTAAGAATGGCACAGCAAGAAATGGTATTGCAGGAAGAAAGCTTGGGCGACCTTTTTTCGGACTTGGCCGCTCATACGGGAAATCTTATAAAGCAAGAGGTCTCGCTCGTGCAAGTGGAAATGGCGCACAAGGTGTCAGTTGCCGGGCGGCATGTAGCCTTACTAGCAGCAGGAGGCTTGGCGGCGTTTGCTTCTTTACTGGTTTTGCTCGCGGCGGTGGTGATCATTCTGGCGAACGTAGTACCACTTTGGTTAGCTGCTTTTTTAGTCGCCGGTATAGTCGGTACAGTTGCTTATTTTATAGTTTCGTCAGCACTTGACGAATTAAAGAAGATCGAGTGGGCACCGCAGCTAGCAGTCGATTCGATCAAGGGGGATGCAAAATGGATAAAGAATCAGGTAACGTCGTAACTCCTGACGTAGTAAAAAATAATGCAGCGGATGCATTGCCTATTTCGGGAACGCCGGAGGTTAGTTCGGGCGCTCGACCTGAGTTTAGCGAAGATACTTCCGATATTTCCGAGGAGACGGACCAGATCCGATCGCAGATAGACGAAACGCGAGCCGAAATGGGCCAGACAATCGATGCTATTCAGGAACGATTGAGCTACGCGAATATTTCCGAACAGGTTTCGGATCAGGTAAACAATGCTATCGAAACGGCGAAGGATTCCGTTTACGAGGCGACGATAGGACAAGTGGTGAAATATATGAAGACTGCAGGTGACGAAATGTCGAAAAACTCAATGGTAAAAACGGTGCGTGAAAATCCGTTACCGTTCATTTTGATCGGTGCAGGAGCTGGGCTTCTCGCATACAATAGCTACAACAAAAAAGAGTACGGTAACGGCGGAACCAACCGCGACTACTCAACCGCAGGCTTGCGCTCGGGCGAGTACGGAAAGTCAAAGTACGATTCTTCAGAGAAACACGCAGATGGAGTAGAAAGCAAAGTCGCAGGAGTGGCATCATCAGCGTATGACGGCATCGCAAGTGCGGCTACGAGTACTGTTGAAGGAGCTCGTGACATCGCCGGCCGTGCGTATGACAAAGCAGGGGAGCTTGGGAAGGCTACGAAGACCAAGTACGAGCACTACATCGAGGAGAAACCGATGGTGATCGGAGCTCTCGCGTTGGCCGCCGGAGCAGCGGTGGGCCTGTCGATTCCGATAACCCGCTATGAAGGTGAATTGATGGGTGAGGCGCGTCAGAATCTGTTCACAAAAGCGGAAGAAACGGCTACGGGGTTTGTTGATAAAGCCAAGGAAGTCGCAACCGAGGCTGGTAGAACAATTAGTGAAGAGATGAACGCAAAAACTGCGTAAATCGCGTTTTGTTTGGGAAAAGGGTCTGCTTCCTGGCAGGCCTTTTTTCTTTCCTATGCGCTATTCGGCGAACATTTCCCTGAGCAACTCCAGTACGGCTTTGGCTGAGCCTTTATCGATCTCGCCGATCTTTTTAACGAGCCTTGACGAATCAACAGTTCGCAATTGATCCAAGATTATTCGCCGTTCGGCATTTAGAAATTCTGTTCGGATCCTGGTTGGGAAGTCTGCGTTTGTAGACGCGATCGGAGCGATTATTGCATGGCCAAGATTCCGATTCATTTCATCCGGAGAAATCACGACACCAGGCCGGCTATTCTTTGGATCGTCGGATATCGCCTCATCCAAGTTGATCAGGTAAACCTCAAACTGCTTTACCATTGCCACTCCTTGCGTTCGAATTCACCGGACCGTACTTGATCGACAGGTTGATCGTCGTCGGTTTCAGCAATGCTCTTGAACGTCGCGTCCCAGTCGCCTCGCGGCTTCTTGATGTTTCGGATCAGTATTCCATCGGGCAAGACCTGTAGTTCGACCTCGCCGCTAATGCCGGTCTCTTCAAGCATCATTTTCGGAATTCGTATGCCTTGGGAATTGCCGATCTGAATGATCTGAGCTTTCATAATTACATCGTAATTACGCCTTGTTATTTCGTCAAATGTTTGGTTCGGCTATTGAATCGACTCTAGCCCGTTCATATATGGCAACAAAACTTCCGGGACTGTGATCGAGCCGTCCACTTGCTGATAGTTCTCAAGGATGGCGATCCATGTACGACCGACGGCCAGGCCGCTTCCATTTAAGGTATGAGCAAATTCAGGCTTTGAACCACCAGCCCGTCGAAAGCGAAGGTTCATCCGCCGTGCCTGAAAATCACCGCAGTTTGAACAACTTGAAATCTCGCGATATGTATTTTGTGACGGCAGCCAGACCTCTATGTCGTAGGTCTTTTTAGCGCCAAAGCCCATATCGCCGGTTGAAAGCACGACCGTACGATACGGCAGGTCGAGCAACTGCAATATCTTCTCCGCATTCGCCGTTAGCTTTTCGTGCTCTTGCTCCGATTCTTCCGGTTTGCACAACTTCACAAGTTCAACCTTTTCGAATTGATGCTGTCGGATCAAGCCTCTAGTATCACGGCCGTAGCTGCCTGCTTCGGAACGAAAACACGGTGTGTAGGCCGCATAATATTTCGGAAGTTCGCCTGCTTCCAAGATCTCTTCAGCGTGATAGTTCGTAACCGGCACTTCGGCAGTTGGAATCAAGGCAAACTGCCGATCGTCGTTGATATGAAACAGATCATCCTCGAATTTTGGAAGCTGATTTGTTCCAAAGAGCGACGTCCGGTTCACGAGATATGGCGGAATCGTCTCTGTGTAACCATGCTCGCGCGTATGAATGTTGAGCATGAAGTTGACCAGTGCTCGAGACAAAAGTGCACCGGCACCGTTCAATATTGCGAAGCGTGATCCGGCGATTTTAGTCGCACGTTCAAAGTCGAGAATGCCCAACGCCTCACCGAGATCGACGTGGTCTTTTACCTCATAATCGAACTCACGGATCTGACCCCATTTGCGTATCTCGACGTTTGAAGATTCGTCGGCTCCGACCGGAACATCAGCCGCCGGAATATTCGGCAGGCCTGAGAGCAGTTCGCGCATTGCGTCCTCGGACTCGTCACGTCTTGCCTCGAGATCCGTTTGCCTACCTTTCAGCCCGGCAACCTCTGCTTTTTTCGCATCAGCAGCTTCGCGGTCTCCGGATTTCATCAGATCACCGATCTCTTTGCTGGACGCGTTCCGCTGATGATTGATCGCGTCAGATTCGCCGATCAACCGACGCCGTTCACTATCAAGCGACGAAAATACGTCGAGGGCTTCGATCGGGAATGTCCGGTCTAACAGTGCCTGTTTCACGGCGTCGAAATTCTCTCGTACAAAATGTAGATCCAACATATGATTTGCCCCGAAACTTCGTTTGTTTCGCCTTCCAAAAAGCCTTAAACTTTGAGTATATCCGGTAAAGGCGAAATCATAATTTAGCAATCTTGTATGGCTCAAACAATTCGAAAAGCAGTTTTCCCTGCCGCAGGGCTCGGCACACGTTTCCTTCCGGCAACAAAGGCATCGCCGAAAGAGATGCTTCCGCTCGTCGATAAGCCGCTAATTCAGTACTCGGTCGAAGAGGCAGTTGCCAGCGGGTGTGAATCCATTTTGATAATTACCGGCCGCGATAAGAGCGCGATCGAAAATCATTTTGATATCTCATTCGAGCTCGAAGAAGTGCTTAAAGAGAAAGGAAAGACTGAACTTTACGAACAGGTTCGCGCCATTTCAGATATCGCGAAGATCAGTTATACACGCCAAAAACAGGCGTTAGGACTTGGCCATGCGATCTATCAAGCAAAGGATTTTGTTGGCGAAGAGCCTTTTGCGGCGTTGCTTGCCGACGACGTTGTGGATGCCAAACGTCCGGCTCTGCGACAGATGATGGACGTTTACGAAAAATATAACGCACCGGTTATTGCAACGATGCAGGTCGCCGGCGAAGCGATCTCACGGTTTGGAGTCATTGACGCCGACGAGGTCGAGCCGGGTGTTTTTAGGATCAAAGACATGGTCGAAAAGCCGGAGTTCGCAGATGCGCCGTCCGACCTCGCGATCATCGGTCGCTATATCTTTACACCCGACATTTTTGCGGCGATCGAGAAAACTACAGCCGGTTCCGGCGGCGAAATACAGATCACCGATGCAATGCGGATCCTTCTTAAAGAACGGCCATTTTATGCGGTCAAGTTAGACGGAGTTCGCCATGACGCGGGCGACAAGCTCGGGTTTTTGATCGCTACGGTCGAATATGCCCTTAAGCGCGACGACCTTTCTGCCGATTTTCGCAATTATCTCAGGACCCTTGATCTAAGTTAGAGGTTTTCGAAGTGAAAGTACGATCTGTACGACAAGCAGTATCACAACACCTGCAAGCAAGACCGCCATTCCGTTTCGAAGGCTGCCTGTTGTTTCGGAAACGTATCCGATCAGCCAAGTAACAACGGTTGCTCCGAGAGTTCCGCTTATGAATAGCGGCATTGCTCGCCGCATTGAGCCTTCGCCAAAGGTTCGTGAAAACCTTGAGACGTTGGTTGGGAAAACGGCGGATGTTCCAAACCCCGCGATGCAGGCTCCGATGCTCAAAATAAAAATACTGGACGCCGAAAGTGAGACGATCACTCCTGCCAGGATGATCAAAATACTGAGTAGGAGCATTGTGTTCTCATCCACGAACCTAAAGAAAAGCGGTGCGATCCCGCGACCGATCACGAAGAACAAGAAATAAAGCAGTGTCGGCGACAGCAATCCAACGGCGGCCGGGCTCTCGATCCGTTCCGTATAAGAAGTGAGCCAACCGCCCATCCCGCTTTCAAAACCAACGTGAATGAAGTGAAAAAGGGCAATCATCCATGCGATCGGGAGCGACCATATCGGGGTGAGGATCGTTTCCGGGTCGCTGCTCTTTTCGAACTTTGCTTCCGGTTCTTTCTTCTTGATTAATAATACTAATGCGAAAAGAATGAGCGGAAGAGCAAGAAGCACCGTCGGAAGAAAGATGCGGCCGGGACTTGCCGTCACGTCGACAAACGGTTTCGACAAGATCGCTCCAGCACCCCAAAAAAAGTTCAGGAAACTAACCGCTGCCGCCGTCCGAACCGGATTTAGCTCAAGGATCAGGATATTTATCGCGGGAAGCGTTAAACCAATTCCCAGGCCGTTCACAAAAAATCCGACGAGGCAAACGGCGTAAGAATCCACGTTCATCATGATCAACCCTGTTGCCATACCGAACGATCCGAGAGATGTCGCCAGAGCCAACTTCCCTTTTCGTCCAAACCAATCGGTGACCAGTGTACCTATTATCGAACCGGTAAACTGCGCAGGAAATAAGTAACCAGCCTGAAGGTCGGTCAACGCGAATTTAGTGGAGAGTATAGGAAGCACCTGACCGATCAAAACTGTCGCGATGCCGGAAAGAAAAAATATGGTATGCAGCAAAATGCTGAAGATTCGGCTGCTGCCATTTTCGCTTTGTTCCAGATCCATAAAGAATGCAACGCGGCCCGAATATTTTTTCGTAGATCGCAGCAATGGCGCCAAGATTCCGAAACTCCCGTTTTTATTGTGTCGAAACGCCTTCGATAAGCAAGTAAACATTAGCAAAACCGGATTCTTTTAGCTAAACTCTATATTAATCAAGGGCTTCGCAAGTTCGCGCTCACGGAGGCCGTAAAACCAAATGTCACTTGCCAGTATCGAAGAAGCTGCGTTGGATATCCGCGACGGCAAAATGGTCATTATCGTCGACGATGAAGACCGCGAAAATGAAGGGGATATCGTCTGCGCGGCCGAAAAGGTCACGCCCGAGATCATTAACTTCATGGCCGTACACGGCCGCGGGCTTATCTGCCTGCCGATGACCGAGGAACGTTGCGACGAATTAAACCTCTCGCCGCAGACTAGCGACAACACGTCGAGTATGGGCACCGCGTTCACAATTTCGATCGAAGCTCGAGAAGGTGTTACTACCGGTATTTCGGCCGCCGACAGAGCGAAAACGATCCTAACGGCGGTTGACCCTAAAACGCGTCCGCAAGACCTCGCACGTCCGGGACACGTGTTTCCGCTCCGCGCAAAACGCGGTGGCGTGCTTGTCAGAGTTGGGCAAACTGAGGCTAGTGTCGATCTTGCCCGCATCGCCGGCCTCACGCCGGCAGCCGTTATCTGCGAGATAATGAACGACGACGGCACGATGGCGAGAATACCGGAGCTTGAGATTTTTGCCGAGAAGCACGGACTCAAGATAATTTCAGTGGCCGATCTGGTCCGTTACCGCGTCGAAAAAGAGCTTTTGGTTCGGAGGAATATCGAATGTGATCTGCCCACGGAATTCGGAGTTTTTCGCGCGATGATCTACGAAAACGAGGTTAACGGAGAAACTCACCTTGCATTAACTTTGGGTGATATTACAAGTACAACCGAACCGGTTCTCGTTCGCGTCCAAACGGAGAACATCACTTTTGCAATGTTCGGATCAACGCTTGGCGAAGCAGCCCCAGCAATCCAAGCCTCTCTCAAAAAGATCGCTGAAGCCGGACGCGGTGTCGTTGTATACTTAAGACAGCGCGAAAACAGTCTGGATCTTGTCAACCAGCTTCGAACTTATGCTGTTATGCAGGCGAAGAATATTGATTTTCAAACTGCAAAGCTCGAAACTGGTTATGGCAAGATCCATGATTACGGCATCGGAGCTCAGATACTTAAGGATCTGGGCGTAAATAAGATACGGCTCTTGTCCAACCATCCCCCAAGAGTTAACGCACTTGAAGCGTTCGATCTGGAAATAGTAGAAACGGTGTCGCTTTGATGGATCTTATCGCGGCCGAATTGCAGTAATGTCTGAAGATCAACAGGAAATTTCTCAGCAACAAGAACCGATCGAAGAGTCTTCTCAGGTTGCTCGGCGCTACTTCACGCGCCGAAACCTCCTAGGGAGTTTCGTCGGAGTTCTTGTTTTGGCCGGCATACTCGCACTAGTAGGCTTCCTCGCTTACCGGAACGGTCTCACGGATTCGTATATCAAAACCCAGTTCGTTCAGAAGATGCACTACATGGGCATTGATTTCACGGCCGATGTCTTTCGTGTTGGGATCAGCCCGCTGGAACTTGAACTGAAAAACGCCACATTCAACGATAGAACAACCGGAGAGAAATTGTTTTTCATTCGTGACGCTAGGTTGGGCCTTACGATTGAAAATCTTTTCGCCTGGCAGCTTTCGCGCGACATTAAGGTAGATTCGACCGAGATCAACGGAGCGGAAGTTTGGGTCAAATTCGACGAGAACGGGCGGTCGAACTTTGCGAATCTTGTCGAAGATACGCGTACGTCGAACATTAATCTGAGATACGACTCGGTTCGGTTTTCCCTCAATGATAGCGTCGTGCATTTCGGCGACGTCTCGCGGCGCATCAGCGCCGATGCTAACAACTTGCACGTCTCGCTCGCACCTGAATCTTTAGAAGTGGCCGACGAAGAAAGAAGATACAAAGTCCGGCTCACTTCAGTGGATTCAACTTTCATCTACGAAGAAAGCGTGCTCAGAGACATCGGCGTGGGGTTGACTGCCATCGCCGACGGCAAAGGTGCTGACATTTCCGAGCTTATGGTGGAAACGCCGATCGGGACCTCGTATTTATCAGGAAAGATCACGAACTGGTCTGATTTCGCGTACGATCTGGCAGTAGAAAGTTCTGTTGATCTGACACAAACATCAAATCTTTTCCCGCTCGGCGCTTCGCTATCAGGTGTTGGTAATTTTAAGGGAAAGGTGACAGGCAGTGGTGAGACTTACAAGGTCGATGGCTCGATTGACTCGCAAGCTATTTCGGCCGAAGGTGTTTATCTCAAAGCTCTGAATATTGCCGCCACGGTCGAAGGCACGAACTCGAATTACGAGGCAAACGGAAATGCCGTCGCGGAATTATTAACGTTTGAAGATTTCAGGATCGATTTTCCGCGAATTTCGGGCAACGTTCGCGGCACCGGAACTGACTTTCGGTGGGTCGGTGAACTTGAGGCGATAGCTGCGAAATCAAACGCATTAACACTCGGACGGCTCTTCTTGTCGGACGCGGTTGCCGAATATAAAGACAAGCAACTTTCGGGAACGGCCGGAAACGGTCGGGTTCAGAAATTCTCTATCGAGGATACCCAGATCGCTGAACTGGCCGCAAGGAATCTCCGGTTTGCCTTGCGTAATGGTCAGTTGGAACTCTCGGCACCGAACGCAACGGCTCGCAGTTTCACGACCGATGAGTATCAGTTGACGGGGATAACGGGGCAAGGTTTACGGATAAGCGAC
This sequence comes from Pyrinomonadales bacterium, assembly GCA_038256005.1. Taxonomy (GTDB): domain Bacteria; phylum Acidobacteriota; class Blastocatellia; order Pyrinomonadales; family Pyrinomonadaceae; genus OLB17. The sequence goes on along the minus strand of JBBSKW010000007.1, from coordinate 26,016 downwards.
AAGGGCGATCGGACCGAGGTTGAGATCAAGAGGCTCAACGCAAGGGAAGCAACGGTCGATAACACCAAGCTTCGCAATATTACGACCGACGATTTCAAATTGAGAGACCTGCCCGGATCAACAGAGCTTACGGCGAGAAATTTGCAGGCCGATCGTCTTGATTCTAATGGCGTCCGCGTTGACGGAATCAATGCCCCGACGATTTCCGTAAAGGACACAGCAGGGGAAACGGTAGTCTATTCTGACAATCTCAGAGTTGCGAAGATCGATACTGATAGTGCCGCGCTCGGCAGCCTGAACATCGGCGGTGTTCGGCTGTCGATCAGACAAGGCCGGATTCAGGGAACTTCAAACGATATCGATGCGGGGACTGTCGCACTGAAGAAAAGCGACAACCTTCCGGATGGCGGAACGCTCGAAAATGTATCAATCGTGAAGCCCATTTTCGTCCTGGAACCATCGGGTCGGTACAGGGCGAGTGCCGATATGAGCATCGGCGGCGGGATCGTGGGAAGCGTGCCGCTTGGTCGGGCTAATGCGAAAGTCGATGTTAACAGTGACCGCGTCGCTCTCAACGACCTGGTTGCGGAAGTTATGGACGGTTCAGTCAACGGTAGGGCGGAGATCGCGATCCGAAACAACGTTGAATCAACGATCACTGGTGCATTCACCGGCTTAGACCTGTCCAAACTGATCGCGATCCAATCGGGCAGACTAATACCTCTGGAAGGAAAAGCTACCGGTAACGTAGATCTACGGCTTACTGGCACAAATGTCTCGACTACAAGCGGGACCGTCAAGGCATCGATCGATGCTGCCGCGGGCAACGACGATCGCGGTCGGATTCCGATCCGCGGCGACATCGAGCTTGCAGCGGTTAACGGCCTTTTTAACATTGACAAGGCTCTTCTTGAAACCGAAAACACCAAGTTTAATGCATCGGGTAGATTCGATCTGCGAAATAGTGATTCAGAGTTGGGGCTTAATCTAGTCTCAACAGATGCAAATGAAGTTGATCGTATAATTCGGCTGCTCGGCGTTTCTCCCGAGCTGGAACAGCAACTTGACGATTTTCAGGTGCAGCTTGCCGGAAATCTCGAATTCAAGGGCCAACTCACCGGGAATCTGAACAGCCCGGCTGTGGACGGTTCGGCGAGCGTGGCGTCGCTATCGCTTCGCGGACGAGAGGTCGGTTCAATTCGGGCAGATATACAAAAAATGCCCGATAGCTTTCTTTTTTCGAAAGGCCTACTTCGCGAACCCGTTGGAGAGGGTGAGATCGCCTTCACTGTAACTGTTCCGACCGTCGGTTCGAACAATATCATCATCAAAGCGGACCTAAAGAAGGTAAATGCCGGAAATCTTCTCGCAGCCTTACCGGTCGATCTCCCCGAGAGGCTTCGTGATTTTAATGGTTTAACGACGGGAACAGTCGATCTCAGCGGACTTCCGGATAACTCGCAAGGTTCGGTAGACATTTCTTCCGCAAATGGCACGATCGCCGGCGAACCGTTTGATGGACTAAGAGCTAAAGCGGTGTTTAACGGAACGCGAATCGATATTGAAACGGCCGAGATCCGTGTCAGGGATGGCTCACTTTCCGCGAAAGGTTTTTATGACAGGGCATCGACCGAATTTGATCTTGATCTGAACGGCACCAAGATACCGCTGCAGTTGGCGCTTTCGTTCCTTCCGCCTAGTTCTAACCTCCCGACGTTCAGCGGTGCGACCGACATTACGGCGAATGCAACGGGCAGTTTCGATCGACCTTCATCGTATAACGTGACTTTCAATGGCATCGCACGAGATGTTGTGATCAACGAAAATCAGTTCGGGGAAGTCGCCTTTAGAGGCAAAACTGAGGACCAGGTTCTGAAGGCCGCGCTCGACATAACGCTCGACGGAAAACTTCAATCGGTAAATGCAAACGTTTCGTTCAGCAACCCGAACCTTCCTTTCACGGTCGAGCATGTGATGGCCGACAGCCCGCTAAGGCCGTTCTTTGCTCTAGTTCCACAACTACGGGGAATTTCGATCGGCGGTTCGGGAACCGGATCGGTGCTTATCGGTGGCAATCTTTCAAAAGAGTTGCCTGACGGAACACGCGAGTTTTCGACGACCGGCATTTCGGGTAGTGCAACATTTTCCAAACTATCGCTCCAGATCCAAGATACACCTCTGACGGCGACAGAAACGGTAGTTGTGCGCTTTAGCCCTTCGGAGATAACTTTCGAAAGTGCAAAGTTCGCCGGTGGTGGTTCGAATTTAACAATTGCCGGAACCAAGGCACTTTCGGACGAAGGGATGAACGACCTTTCGATAAACGGCCGCTTGAATCTCGCGTTGCTAAACGTAATTCCGCCGATAGCGGCAACTGACACATTTTTCGGCGGCGTAGCGAATCTTTCCGTACGTCTTTCAGGAATTAATAGAACGGCACGCCTGATCGGCCGGGCCAACACGGAAAATGCCTCGATCGCGGCCTTCGTGGGCTCGGATCGTATTTCTTTTGACCGAGTAAAGGCAAATATCCTCTTCACAACAAATCAGGCCCAGATCGAATCAGCCGAGGGCTATCTCGGCGGCGGTCAGTTTAATGCAAACGGCGGTGTGCTTTTTAGCGACGATCTTCAGATCCAGTCATACCGGGTCGGGGTGGTCGGAACGAACGTAACGGTTCCCCTTCCCGATGATTTCATTACCACTGGCGATGCACGGCTCGAAATATCTGGAAATCGCATCGGCCAATCACTCACGTCGTTGGTATCAGGTTCCATTCTCGCCCGGCGAAGTTTATATACTAAGGATATCGACCTGGCTAATATCGTCGGCTCACGTCGCGAAGGCTCGATCTCCGGTGGCGGTAGCGGATCGGTGTTTCCGACCCGATTCGACCTTACGATCGACGGCCGCAATGCGTTAGTCATAAAGAACAATATCGCTGACCTCACCGCATCCGCGTCCCTTCGGGTAACCGGAACCTCGTCGAGTCCGCAGATCTCAGGCCGAATCGTCGCGACCGAAGGAACAGTATTCTTCCGAAAGGACCGATACGAAGTCCAGCGAGGTGTGCTTGAGTTTCCGCCCAATACCTCGATCGAACCGGTGATAAACCTTATTGCCGAGTCTGAGATAAATGGCTATCAAGTCTTTGTAAATCTGAACGGTTCGCTCACCGATACTGAGCTTTTGAACGCAACTGTTCGATCGAGCCCGGCGTTGCCGCAGGCGGATGTTATATCGCTTATCACGACCGGCAGCCTCTCGAATACAGAATCCGGCATCCCGACGCTGGCCTCAACTGGTATTAATACCGCTGCGGAAGTATTAACCGATTCGATAATCAACAATCCGGCAAGGCGTGCGACCGATCGCTTGTTCGGTCTCAACGTTTTTGAGATCGATCCGATCATTTCGGGCGAGCGGATCAACCCGACCGCGCGGCTTACGGTCGGTCGGCAGATAAACAATAATCTTCGCGTAACGTATGCGACGAATCTTTCGCAAGATCAAAACCAGGTCTTGGCCCTTGAATATCGCGTTTCTAACAAGCTTTCGGTTGTTGCACAGTATGAACAGAGTTCGCTAAGCAACGTAACTAGCAACAGGGATAATTTTAGTATTGAGGTTCGATTCAGACGGCGGTTCTGACGAGCGACCTTTGGCCGGAGCAAGATCGGCATGAATTTTGTGGCACTTATTTCCACTATTAGAACTTTGATCAGCCGGTACGGTCCGGCGGTGAATCGGTCGAAAGCCCGAGGTACGACCGTACTTTCTCGAGGCAGATTTTGCCTTCTCGTTTTGTCGATCTGCCTGCTTTCCTTAGTAAGTTCCGCACAAGAAATTTTCGAGGGCCGTGAGATCTCTTCGATCGTGGTCGCGTACGAAGATTCCTCGCAAGGATCACCGCCGGAAGCTTTTCAAAACTTGGCACAGACTAATATCGGCGAGCGTTTCGCGGCGGTAAAGATCAGAGATGCGATCGAAGCCCTGTACGAAACCAAGCGAGTTTCCAACATTACCGTTGAGGCACTTGCCGAAGGTGAGCGGGTCCGGCTGGTTTTCAAAGTTCGGCCGATCGCACAAATAAGGCGCGTAAGTGTTCGGATCTCTCCGACAAGTTTCGACGAAGTTACTGAACAGGAACTATTGGTTCGTACGACACTTGTGCAAACGGGAGCTTCGGTTTCCGAAACAGCACTCAGAAACAGCGCTGACGGAATCGTTGAATATTTGCGAAATCGCGGCTATTTTCAAGCCGAGGCGCGGATCGTACGCGAGGCGGAACCGAATTCCCAGGATCAGAATATCGTATTTAACGTGTCGCCTGGCGAGCGTTCGACTGTTGCTTCATTCGATATTGGTATCGCTGGTGCGTCTACGTCCTCGATCAACACAAAATTCAAGTTACAGCCCGGAAAGCCGTATTCCAGAGAAGACCTTTTGGCCGACGTCGAACGAATAAAGCAGTTCCTACGTGAGGAGAACTTCTTAGCCGCTCGAATTAATGAACCCCGGATCGTTTACGACAGCGAAACGAATCGGACGGCGATCTCGATAACCGGCGAAGTCGGCCCGACGGTCGAAGTAAAAGTCAGTGGTGAAAATGCCAAGATCGGCGGATCAACACAGCGTAGTTTATTGCCTGTTGAGCGCGACGGTTCGGTGGATTACGCGGCGATCATTGAAGGCGAGCGTCGGCTTGAGAATTACTATCAGGAGAAAGGCTACTTTTTCGCCGACGTTACCGTTGCATGTTCGGTCGACCCACCGGTCCTCGACTACGATAATTCCCCGCTTCCGAATGGAACGCTTTTTCTTTGTTCCTCCTTGGGATCGTCTGAGCTCTCGGGCCGGAAAGTTGAAATAAACTATATTGCTAACCTCGATCGTCGGCTCAAACTTGTTGAGATCCGCATTCGTGGTACCGAGCTTTTCACGACCGAGGAAATTTCCAGCGTACTTGAATCTCAGACGGCGAATATACTTGGGATCATTCCACTGTTTGGTTACGGCCGAGGGTATACAAGCACTCGTATCCTTGAACAAGACACCGCGACGATAAGGTCACTCCTACGCGAACTGGGCTATCGGGACGCGACCGTTCGTGCGAACTTAGGCGCATCGGTCGATGGCGCGAACCTGATCGTCACATTCATCGTTGAAGAAGGCGAGCCAACGAAAGTTAGCACTGTAGAGATCGCCGGTAATAGTGCTTTTTCGGATGACGAACTGACAGCCACTCTTCAGAGTCTCGTAGGCGAGAATTTTTCAATCCAAAAAGTTCGGAACGGTCAACGCAGTCTTGCAGCTTATTATTCATCGCGAGGCTACTACGATGCGTCGGTCACCTATTCGATTGACTCACTACCTGTGGTGGATGAAACGGAACCGCCCTTATTCAGGGTCGTGTACAACATTCAGAACGAGGGCGAACCCGTTTTCGTTGATCGAATACTGATAAATGGAAATATTCAAACGAAAGCTTCTGCGATACAGAAAGCTTTGGCGATAAGACCCGGTGAATTGCTCAGAGCCACCGATATTTACGCGAGCGAGCAGAATCTATATTCCAGCGACGCCTTCGAACTTGTCGAGATATTGCCACAGGCACGAATAGATCGTCCAGAGGGCGGGCGCAAAACCGACGTGATCGTAGATGTAAAGGAACAAGCCCCACGCCTTCTTACGTATGGCGGCGGCTATTCTACCGACCTTGGCCTCAGTGGATTTGCGGATGTAAGACACTTTAATTTACTCGGCAACCTCTGGCAGGGCGGAGCGCGGATCCGCTGGAGTCAGCGACGGCAACTTATCCAATTGGATTTTATCAATCCGCGGTTCATTCGCGACGGCGAAAAGCGTTTCGCACCTTTAACCATTACGGCGCAATACCAGAGGGATTCGACTGTTACTCGCTTTTTTCGATCAGCGTTCGACCGCGGCACATTCGGTATTGTTCAGCGACTGGATGAGGAAGGGAACGCGATCGACACTTTTGGAGAACCGACGGGTGATCCGACATTAAATCGGTTGACCGTTACAGCTGAAACCAATCGAACACTTAGCCGAAAGAACCGAAGCATTGTCTTCTTCAAATATCGGTTTGAGGATGTTCGAATTTTCAATATCGACAGTCTTTTGATCAAGGACCTTTTGAAGCCAGATGAAAGAGTTAGGATCTCAGGGTTCGGCGCTACGTTTGTTCGCGATACGCGCAAGAACTGTTCGATCAAATACACGATCCTCGACATCATCGCTCGCGGCGGACCGGGCGAACCATGTAAGTACAGTGCAAGCGATCCGACCGATGGCGACTATTTAACGGCAGAGTACAACGTGTCTTTGCCGGCTCTAGGTGCAAATGTCGGATTTAACAAGTTGCAGGTCTCTTACAATTTCTACCGTCGATTTGCCATAGTTCCCGGACTTCGCGATGCCGTATTTGCGGCTCGGGCCCTTATCGGAGTTGCAAACTTATTTTCGAGGAAGACGGAATTTCCTTCTGAAATTTTTCCGGGTCTTGAAAATACTCTTCCGATCAGCGAAAGATTCTTTGCGGGTGGGGCCAACACTTTGCGTGGATTTGAGTTTGAATCGGCTGGTCCAAGAGTTCTTGTAGTTCCAAACGGAACATATAGAAACAGTGATGGAGAACCTGTGTCCCTCGACCCGTTCACAATTCCGTTCGGTGGAAACGCATTAGCCGTGGTCAATCTTGAGGCGCGAATTCCTTTGACTCAATCGATACGTGCAGTGCCGTTCTACGATGGGGGAAATGTTTTTCTGACGGCGTCCGAGATATTTAAGCCACGAGAAGTTCCCGAAACCGATGCCTATCAGAGGAATCTTCGGGCAACATGGACGCATACTGTCGGTCTGGGTTTCCGCTTGAAAACGCCGATCGGTGGTGAATTTGGGATCGACTACGGATTTCTGCTCAATCCGCCACGATTTCTGATACCCCAACCTGATATGACGAACGCGATCATTCAATTACGCCGCCAGCAACTGCACTTCCGGTTCTCGCAAGCGTTTTGATAAGCGTAGTCAAACTCTCAGTTCATGGCCGCCGAAGCAACGATGTGCGTTTCGTCGAGTTCCAACACCAGGCCGTCATCCGAAACTTCAAGAATCTCGTTTCTCGGCTTAAACTCTTTAGCAAGTTCCGGACTTGAAAGCAGGAATTCGCGACTTTCATTCTTTCTTGTCCGTTTTGAAATAGTGTTTTCCTGTCGATGGATCGCCTTGGTTATATACATTGCCTTGTCCGCTGCGATCACGATCTGATCAAACGTGTTGCCCTGCAATGGATAATTTGCTGAGCCGATGCTAACGCCGACGCTTGCCGTTTCGCTTGCATCGATCCGCATTTTGAACTCGCAAACCGATCGCTCAATTCGCCGCGACAGTTCTAGAACGTCGATCGTTTCGGTTCCCGGAATGATCGCAACAAATTCGTCGCCGCCATACCGTGCAAGAAAGTCGTATTCACGTAGCTGGCCTTTTATCACATTAGCGATCTCGCGTAGCATAGCGTCGCCGATCTTGTGCCCATGCGTATCATTGATCGCTTTGAAACCATCGAGATCTAGAACAAGCATTTGAAATCCTGAATCATTTCGATCTGCTCTCTTTGATTCTTTCTCAAAATGGGCCTGAAGCCCGCGCGAGTTTGGCAATCCGGTCATCGGATCAGTAAGTGCGTAGGTTTCTGCTTCTTCTAGCTGCTGAGACCTGATGACCGCATCGGTGGCGATCCGTGCAACAGTCTCAAGCAGGCGAATGTGTTCATCGCTGTAGGAAGCGATCGTGCGTGAATAAAGCGACACCGCACCCACTATTGCGTCGTCAGAAACCAAGGGCAGAGATGCCATTGCGATATAGTCGCGGCTAAAGTCGGCATCGCAAAATACAAAATCGAGTGCCGGATCAACATTTTGTACTGAATGTCGAGCTTTTATAACATAGCCGGTCGCACCCTCGCCCGGGATCACCGACTTTGTCAAAAGGTCGGGTTGATTTGCTCCCGCAACGTGTCGTGCGATCGCCGTTTCACCCGTCTTATCCAGCAGGTAAACGACGCATGTGTCATAGGGGGCTAACTCACCGATCTTATCAGTCAGCAACGCAAGTGTTTCGTCGAGATCCGCCGCTGCCCCAAATTCTTTTGCTAATGAATAAAGGGTGAAAACCTCGCGGTTAGCCCTTTTGATCTGCTGAACGTAGTTGGGGCTTACGTCGATATCAGCGGGTGAAACGTTAAACGAACCTGAATCAGAACCGACGTCATAGCCGATTCCGAGCGATCGTATTTCGGACTCGAGTATCGGAAGATTGTCGATAAGGACACGAACGACACTAGGATCAAACTTATTCCCGGCATTGCTCAGAAGCATTTGAACGACCTTTTCTGCACTGATCGCAGCTCTGTATGGCCTTGCCCCGCGGAGTGTGTCATAAACGTCCGCAACGCTCAATATGCGGGCTGTCAGAGGTATCGCATTTCCGCGCAAACCGTGCGGATAACCCGTTCCATCCCAATTCTCGTGATGATACTTTACGGTGGTCGCGACAGGATAAGGGAAATTGATCGTCTCAAGGATCGAAGCCCCGACTGATGAATGAATCTTTGTTTTCTCGAATTCAGCGGGCGTCAATCTGCCGGGTTTATTCAGAATATGATCGGGAACAGCGAGCTTGCCAACGTCATGGAGAAGTGCTCCCATTCGAAGCGCATCAAGATCTGATTCCGAAAGCCCCATCGCCTTGCCGATACCGAGAGCGTAGATCTGGGTGCGCCGTACGTGCCCCATACCGACTTGGTCACGGGCATCGATCGCAGTCGCTAGTGCTTCGACTGTCGCCAGATGAAGTTCGCTAGCCTCGGATATCAGCTTTGTCTTAGCAGCGAGTGTCCGGGCATGGATCGTGAATGATACGTGGCCGATGACCACCAGAGGTAAAACAACGAGCCCAAATTCAATACCAAAATGGTTGAATACTGCGAAGACGATTACCGTCGACAACAAATGGATCGTATACGAAGCCGTGGTGGAAAGCACTGAATCCGATAGCCTTCGGTTGCGATCTCTCGTGGTCTCGTGGTCGTCCACAATGGCACGCAAGGCTCGACGTACAGTGAAATGCGCTACACCTAAAATACAGGCGGCGGCTAATAGGTCAACCGGAATAATAATGAAATCCGAGTTTGAGAAGGTTCCATTATTCCGGATCGCTGAAAGTATCCAAGTAAAAAGGATCGCGGATAAGGTCGAGGAGATGACATCTATTGCCGCCGCGAGAATCCTACGAGATGTCGATATAGGCTGGTCTTGGCAAAACCACGAGCCAACGAGGCTGATCAATATTCCGCCAGGGATCCCAAGCCAGATGATTCCCCAGAAAGTAAGCAGATCTTTAGGACGAATCTCGACGGTCGTATATGGTATCCGGGTCTCGTACCTTGCGCCAATAAAAGTAACGAGAATAGAAACGAGGAGCACGAAAAGCAGTGCGGGCGGGAAGGTCGAAAGCTCAAAAATAGCGAAAGCCGTTGCGGCGACGGCAATAGCCACCACGACCGCTCTCGCCACGCCCCATTGACCATCCGCTAAATTGGAATTCCCGTTTTCCATTATGAGCACTGAGATCTCGATTCGACGGAACAGCACGACCAAACTGGACGACGTATGTATTTCGAACCGTTAAGCAAATATCTGGTCGGCCGCGGGAGAGGCTGACGTACAACCACCATACAACCGGCGTGCCACCGAAAGATCAGTGAAATGGACAAAAAAACTGAGTTGAATTAGATCCGGCGATTTAGGTTCGCGTAGCGTCGTTCACGATGAGCAGTCATTTTGACCGCCCCGTTCAAACTGACCTATTTATAGGGCTAGGAGGATATGGGTTAAAAAATTCGGCGTGAAGAACCGGGTTTCGAACTCGGTAGAGTTCGTTGAATTAGACACAATGACAAACGTCCTTGAGAAACAGCAGAATCAACGATCAGGGCCGGCTAATAGCGATCGCCGTCATAGCCGCCGGAGTCAAAATCATCGGCATCGCTTAGATCGTCTTCATCGTCCGGACGCAGATCTAACTCGATCGGATCTAGTCCAACAACTACCAGAACCGAACCACACTCGTCGCAGCTCACGCGATCACCCTGCTCGGATTCGGCATCAACGTAAACTTCTTCCTCGCATTCCGGACAAATCGATGTCGGCATTTTCTTTTTTCTCCAGAAATCTAATAGATTTGAATGGGAGTTCGGGTCATAAAACTCATGAGCCGGACTTTTCTAAATCTAAACATTTCAATCTGGTAAGCGCAAGGATTTGAACGAGAAAATTTACGAGTTTCGTTTGAATCGTTTGCGGATATTTTGCAATGAGATTTCCTTTCGAACTAGATCGCGATAAGACTTTTGATACGGTTGGTTTTGGGACCAATGCCGTTGATTTTCTAATCAGAGTGCCTCAATATCCTGAGTTCAATTCAAAGGTCGAACTTTCCGAATATCTTCAGGCTCCGGGTGGAGAAGTTGCGTCAACGATGGCGGGCTTAAGTCGTTTGGGCATGCGCACCGCTTATTCCGGACGTTTTGGCTCTGATGATGCAGGTCAATTCGGCTTGCGATCGCTAATCGATGAAGGCGTCAATGTCGAATATGCGGAAACCGTTCAAGGCGTACGAACGCAGATAGCGTTCATTATAATTGACGAGACCTCCGGCGAGCGGACTGTCATTTGGAAGCGGGATCCATCGCTTGGCTATCGAACCGACGAAGCTCCGCTCGCGGCCGCTTCGGCCGGGTCTGTATTGCACATGACGCCGCATGACGTCGAGGCCTGTACCTATATGGCTATCGCGGCAAAGAAAGCCGGAACCATTATTTCGACAGACATCGATAGTGTTTTTGATGGAAGGGAGAGTTTGCTGCCGTTGGTGGACATATTGATAACCTCTGCAGATGTTCCCGAAAAGCTAACAGGTTTTATCCAAAAGGAACGGGCTCTCGAAGCGATGCACGAAAAATTCGGCTGCCCCGTTGTCGGCGTGACGTTAGGTGATAGCGGTTCGCTGCTCTACTGTGAGGGTCAATTTATCAGAACTGCTGTCTATGAAGTTCCGGGCAGATGTATGGATACAACCGGGGCGGGTGACGCCTTTCGTGTAGGGCTTCTTTACGGACTTATCAACGATATGACGATCGAAGACAGTGCAAAGGCAGCGAACGCTGTCGCCGCCTTAAAGTGTCGAGCCATCGGCGCAAGAACCGCTCTCCCTACCGAATCTGAGCTGCGGTCCTTTCTAGGGTAAACACATATCAAAAAACACGGATCGTATATCCAAAACGCACACCACGGCCCAGTTCCGGTAAAAGATCCTTGATAAAGTTGACGTGATTTCGATACAGCTTGTTCGTCAACAAGCTGTCGATTTAATGGAATGAGTGGCTGGTCAAAATCTTACAACTTGAAGAGCCTGTCTCTCAGAAGCTTGGATTGAAGACGGCTTGTCGCGATCTCTCGCCCGTCTGTTAGTTTGATCAGGTAGGTGCCGCCGGGCATCGGAGAAAAGCTCTCAACGTGCGTGAGATTTACGATGGACCCACGCGAGGCTCGAACAAATTTTTTGTTATCTAACCTTGTTTCGATATCTTTGAGCCGGAAGTTGATCACGTGTCTGCGTCTGGCGCCGGTGTAAATGTGAAGCAATTCCCCATCGGCAACGATCGACGTAATCTCGTCGGTCGGTACCAGACGGATCAATTCCCGTTCCCGTACCGGAATTCTCGTAAGCGGTTCAGAACGCAGATCGGCTTCATAAGTTTCGATGGTCGAATCAATTCGTGAGGCGGCTTGTTCACGCCAGTCAATATGATCAAGTCGTTCTACCGCTCTATCCAACGTTGTGCGAAGTCGACCAGCTTCAACGGGCTTTAGCAGGTAATCAACCGCATTCAGTTCGAACGCTTGGATCGCGTGATCATCAAAGGCTGTCACAAATGCCACAAGCGGCATTTCCGCAGGTTTGAGCTCACGCACCACCTCCAATCCAGTCAGTTGCGGCATTTGAAGATCAAGAAGCGCTAGATCAGGTTTCAATTCTCGAATAGATTCCACCGCCGAGCCACCGTTGTCGGCCTCGCCAACAATTTCGGCGATCTCGAATCCACGAAGTATCGCTTTTAAATATTCACGTGCAGGACGCTCATCGTCAGCAATGAAGATTCTCAGTTTGGTCATTTGCTTGTTACCACCTCCAGCGGTATGCGAAGACCTGAAAAACTACCGTTGACTCCGTCGATCTCGACCACCATTTCGGCATGATGACTGTACAACGCTCGTAACCTTTCTTTCACGTTTGAAAGGCCAACGCCATTGCCGGAACTAAAAGTTTCCTTCCGGCCTGAACCTGTGTCTCGAACGCTGATAGAGAGAACGTCGCCCCGTCCATTCTTTTCGATCTCAGCTTTTATTCCGATTGTTCCGCCTACACGATTCTTCGCAATTCCATGCTTAACAGCATTTTCGACCAGTGGTTGAAGGATCAGCGTAGGGACCATAACGCGCCTTGCACTTTCCGAAACGTCGATGGAAACGCTCAATTTTTCTTCAAATCTGGCTCGCTCAATATCCAGGTAGTTTTGAATGAGCTCGAGTTCTTCTCCGAGTGTGGAAAACTCTGATCCGGAGCCCAAGACTCGGCGAAGAAGTTTTGTCAGATGGAGAAGCGTTTGAAGCGCCTTGTCGGGCGAAGTCTGGATCAAGTATCCAATAGTCGTGAGAGCATTGAACAAAAAGTGGGGATTTATTTGTGCCCGCAATGCGGTCAATTGAGCCTCAGTCGCAAGCTTGGAAAACTCTTGTTCGCGAAGGTCTTGTTCGCACCGCTCGTGTGTCACACGCATCGCATCTATACGGCGTGCGGCAAGTAAGGCAGAGGAATCAAGCAATTCCATCTCGTCGGAAAGGAGACGGCGGCCGCCCGAAAACTGACCGATCGAGATCTTGTAAAAAGGTTCGTCGTGGGTCGGAACAAAAACCTCTGCTCGATCGCGATCAATGTCAACAAGCGTTAACCCACTACCCGAAGGTTTTGCCGAAGTTTCATTCCAACCCCGTTCACCGGCCGTAAACACATCCGCGAACGTTTTGCAGACCGTATCAAGTACATCTTCCGGCGATTCAGCTTCATCGATCCCTGTGGCGATCTTAGCTTTTACGGCTTCGTAGTTCGGGCGCGAAAGTATGATCCGGTCGACAATCCAATGGGCGGCTCGTGAAAGTGCCGGAAATGAAAGCGCGGTTGCGATCCAAAGTGAAATGATCACAGCCGTCGCCTGCATATCTGCAGGATCATGGCCTTCGTGAAATCGAAGTAACGGAACGGCTATGAGCGTGTAAGCCGCAAATGATATGAGCGAAACCAGCAAAAGCGATATTGCCCGTTTAAGAAAAAGATCGGCGAACGCAAAGCGATAGCTCTGTAGCAATATCACGAGAACTAGAGGAAGCGATGATTGGTGCGCGGCCATTTCAATTACCAAAGAATTCTCGCTTCCAGGGCTACTTAGATGAAGCGCCGAGGCAGCAAAGATCAAAAGGGCCGCTCCCCAAAGAAGCTTCTTTCCGCGTGTTTCGCGATGGCCCGACGCAACGACAAGGACGGCGAGAATTATCGATCCAAATGTGAGAAGCCGGAGAGCCGGTTCAGACGGTGAAGCCGAAAAACGAATAGCCGAGATGAAATGGAGCAAGCTTGCCGCAGTGCTAAGCAAATATGCCGCAACAATGTGCCATCGTCTCCCGGGAACATCATAAAGTGCCGAATGCACGACGACCGACGGCAGGAAGCCAAGTGCCGAATACGAGGCCGCAATTAAGAATAAGTTTCCGCCGCTTGCACCAATATCACGCTGGAGCGTCAAAATAAACTCACCGGCGTTCCACAATACGCCTAGGAAAGCCGTCGCGAACAACAATCTGCGGATCCCGACATTTTCCAATGAATGCGGGCTCCGAAGAACCATGAATCCAAGCATTGCGTAAAGCACAACACCGACCGAGAAGCCGACGATGTTGACTAACGAAGCTGGATTTAACGATTCCATTCGATACTTTGAAGATGGTCCTCGGTTGCTTATTCCACAACCCAATTTTAGCAGATTGTTAATTTCTTCGGTTGAACTGTAGAATTACGCTATCTGGTAGATTTCCCCGAAGCAACCATTCCATAAATCTTTTTCGGTCGGGAGGTCGTTTTGAAACGTCTTTTTATACTTCGGCACGCTAAATCAAGTTGGATAGACAATGAACTTTCAGATTTCGAACGCCCACTAAATGAACGCGGCCTGCGGACCGCGCCGTTTATGGGGGAACTGATCGCGAAACGCGGCCTTGTCCCGGAGATAATCCTCAGTTCACCGGCTCAACGCGCTGTTCAAACAGCTCACTTAGTCAAAGACAGTGCCGGTTTCAGCATTCCGTTGATCCTCGACGACCGGATATACGAAGCAAGTCCTCAAACGTTGAAACAGATCGTGACAGGGCTTCCAAATGAGATCGAGTCCGCGATGCTAGTCGGCCACAATCCCGGGATCGAAGGTTTTATCAGGAACATCTCCGGGCGAACTGAACCGATGCCCACAGGTTCCCTTGCGGTGATCGACATTGATACCCATTTCTGGTCAGATGTCGATTCGGATTCAGGCAACATTATCGACATCATCCGCCCGAAAGAACTGATACGAAATCCAAATGTTCGAATCCCAATTAATTAACATTTATGTAACCTTCTGTTAATATCTGAGTAAGCTGCGGGCCATAGACTGTCTTCGACCGGGTAGAATTTAATTTCAAATCCACATTGGGACAAAATATGCTCCAGAGTATTCTGATCATCGAAGATGACGCTGATATTGCCGAAAGCCTGCATTACAATTTCAAACGCGAAGGCTACAGGTCCGCGATCGCCGAATCGGGCGAAAAAGGACTTCGGCTCGCATTAGACGAAAAATCTACGCCTTCTCTTATCGTGCTCGACCTAATGCTTCCGGGTATGAGCGGTATGGAACTGTGCCGGAAATTGCGTCGGGAACCGCTTACAGAGGCAACACCGATCATTATGCTAACGGCGCGGGCGGGCGAATCGGACAAGATCGCAGGCCTCGATTCCGGAGCGGACGACTACATCGTCAAACCGTTTTCGGTGAAAGAGGTGGTTGCACGTGTTCGAGCAGTTCTTCGCCGTGCTGAAAAGGAAAGCGCTCCGCGCTATGAAGACGAGCATTTAGTGGTAGATTTTGACGACATGCGGGTTACTTGCTCAAGCAGTGATGTAAAGTTAACCAGAAAGGAATTTGCACTCCTTTCTCATTTGATCAAGAACATTGGACGTGTTGCTACGCGTCAACAGTTGCTGGACAACGTTTGGGGATACAGTTATTTTGGCGATACGCGAACCCTTGATGTTCACATTCGACGTCTCCGCCAAAAAATGGGCGATTGCGGTAACAGCATCGAAACGGTCGTCGGCGTTGGCTATAGATTTATCGGTGCAAAATGACCCCAGACACGAATCGTCAATTTGGATTTCGGAGCAGAAACGACTCGCCGTCGGGTGCGATTCTTGCGAGCGTGGTTGATGCGACGCGTGAAGCGGTGATCGTCGTCGATCCGTCGCTGCGCCTTATTGCTGCGAATAAGCCTGCCCAAGAGGCTTTTTCGCGCAATGACGTCCCACTTGTCGATCGCCGCCTGAGTGAGATCTTTCGTGATGCTTCGCTACATGAAGCTTTCGCTCTAGCCTTGCGCAGCGGTGAATCTTCTGATGTTCGCCTGGAGATGATAAATCATCAAAAGCGTACGTACGATATACACGTCGCTACAATCCTCCACAACGGAATCCGCCATGCCATTGGCTACTTTTACGACAAGACCCAAATAGAACGTCTTGAGCGCGTTCGTCAAGAGTTTTTGTCCAATATCTCCCATGAACTGCGAACGCCGCTGACCTCGATCATGGCCTTTGTCGAAACCCTGGAAGACGGAGCGATCGACGATGCCGACAACAACCGTCGCTTTCTGAATGTGATCCGCAGAAACGCCGAACGAATGCACTGCCTGATCTCAGATATTTCCGAGCTTTCAATGATCGAATCTGGAAACGTTTCGATCGAGAAGATACCCGTCCGGCTTTCGCACATCGTCGATGAGATCTTCACCAATCTTTCCTCAAAGGCTGCCGAACGCGATATCGCTTTGGAAAATGAAGTTAAAGGTGAAACCCGCGTCTTTGCTGATCCGACGCGGCTTGAACAGATGCTGACAAATTTGATCGACAATGCGATCAAATTCAATGTTCATTCGGGAACCGTTCTCGTCCGCACCGAACCGCGTGAAAAGGGAGCGGCGATATGCGTCGTTGACACCGGCGAAGGTATTTTACCTGAACAGGTGGGGCGAATTTTTGAACGCTTTTACCGCGTGGACCGGGGGCGCACACGAGACATCGGCGGGACAGGCCTCGGCCTCGCGATCGTTAAACATCTTGCAAAACTACATGGCGGCAATATCTCGGTTCAGTCCAAACTAGGGCACGGAACCGCATTTCTCATCGAACTCCCCTCCCCTTAACCATTTCGCTTGCTACAAAAAATAGTCTATCCGCAAATCTCAACCTGTGCTATACTAGGATTCACACTTCGTAAACAACTTCGTTTTTGAAAGAACAAGCACGGGTCTTGAGGCAGTTATGCAACTTGCTATTGGACAAAAGGTTTCATATCCAAGCCAGGGCGTTTGCATGGTAGAGGACATTGAAAGCAAGAAGATCGGCGAAGACTCCATGAGTTTTTATTCGCTCCGTGTTTTAAGCGATAACTCTATCATTTTTGTTCCGACTGCAAATGCCGAAAATGTAGGAATCAGGCCGATAATCAGCTCGATCCAGTGCAAGAAATTGATTACGCGGCTCTCGGCCGATTTTGAACCGGTCTCGTGCGATTGGAAAACTCGCTCGAAACATTTTGGCGAACAGCTTCGGTCGGGCGATGTTTTTGAAGCCGCCGACGTGCTAAAGAAACTTACGTTCTTGAGTCACGAGAAAAAGCTCTCTTTTCGCGAACAGAATCTACTGGATAAATCAAAGTTTCTTATTATTTCTGAGATCACGAACGCGGAAACTGCTGACGAAGAGATCCTTAGTCATGAGATCGATAGGCTCGTGGAACTCGCATGCAAGAAGCATCTGACTACGCAGCCCAAAGTAATGTCCGCCGCGGTCCACTAAGATCCATTCAGTCTTGAATTAGTTTGACTTGGTAACCATATCGAGCGGCCGCCCCGCGCTTGGAATGGACTTCGTTCGACGGCGAATGTTAAATTCGCTAAATCTCTAATCACCTATCTGAAAATAAAAAATGAAATCATTCCTGATCAAGATCGCAATTCTCGCATTTGTTTCTTTCGCTAATGCCCAAGTGCATGCCCAAGTTTCCGACGAACTTTCGCGGCAGGTCGAGGTCATTCGCACGGCCAACGGCGTTCCGCATATCCGGGCTCAGAATCTGCGGGCAGCCGGATATGCTCTGGCGTGGCTGCAGATTGAAGATTACGGCGATCGGATGGCGATGAGCGTGCTGGGTGCGAGCGGCAGGGCCTCCACGGTCTACGGCTACGAACGGATCGAATCCGACTTTTTGATCCGACGCGAACGCGAAAAGACCGCAGCAAAATATGCACGACTCTCGAAAGATGTGCGTGACGTTTACGACGGTTTTGCCGCCGGGCTTAATCGATTCATAACGCTGCATCCGAAAGAGTTCCCGGTAGGCATGCCCACGGATTTCATTGGATTCGACGTTGCATCTACCGAGATCGCACCGCCAAATGTAAGAAAGATCCGAAACTTTGTCGGCCGTTTGACGCAAGGATCTAATACGTCTGCTGCACCCGAAACCCAGCCCCAGACAGACGAAGAAGAGGGCGAAGGTGCGGATGACGGCTCGAACGCGTGGGCATTTGCGCCGAGCAGGACAAAGTCCGGCAAGGCGATATTGATGCGCAATCCCCATCTCCAGTGGACGGCCGGTTACTACGAAGCACACATGACCGTTCCGGGAGTGCTCGACTTTTACGGCGATTTTCGCATCGGCGGGCCGTTCACTGTGATTGGCGGATTCAACAAAGATCTCGGCTTTTCGACTACGAATAATCAACAAGACCTTGATGAGTTCTATTCCTTCGATGCTGACGCAAGAACGCCCGATCATTTTTTGCTTGACGGAAAAAGCGTTCCGCTTACCCGACAGCTTCTGACGGTTCCATTCCGCAACGGCGATAGCATTTCAACGGAAACGCGTGAGTTTTGGTCCACTCCTTTTGGCCCGGTCGTTCATCGCGGAAACGGCAATATCTACATCTTGAAATTTGCGGGCGACGGAGAAAACGGTGCAGGCGAGCAGTTCCTAAAAATGATGCGTGCGAAAACGCATAAAGAATGGATGGACGCGATGCGAATGCGGGCGCGTACGACCTCTAATTTTACCTATGCCGACCGCGCGGGAAATATCTACTATCTTTGGAACGCAGCACTTCCTCTATTGCCTCACCCACCGGGCGACGACCTTGCGGTTACTCACGTCAAGAACCGCAACGGAATGTGGACCGAATTGGTGCCGTTCGATTCCCTTCCGCAAGTCTTCAATCCGCCCGGCGGTTATGTCCATAACGAGAATAGTACGCACCACTATACGAATATCCGCACGCCTGTCGTTTCCAAGAACGCATATCCGAATTTTGAGGAACCGCGTTTGTCTCTCCGCAGCCAACTTGCGATCCAGCTTATCAATGGTGAAGAAAAGTTTAGCCTAGAGGATATCGTAAAGTTGAAACACAACTATCGTGCATTGCTCGCCGACCGCGTTAAAGCTGACCTCCTCGCCGCCGTCAGGAAAAGCTCTCCGACAGGCGATGTGGCAAGTGCCATAGATCTTATTGAAAAGTGGGACAACACAACGTCGGCGGATAGTCGCGGGTCGGTGATATTTCAGGAATGGTGGCGGCACTATTCGGGTATACACGGTGATAATCGGCAAGCACTGCCCGATGAGCAGAGATACGCGAAGGTCTGGTCAATCAACGATCCGTTTAATACGCCAAGCGGTTTGGCGGATCCGAAGCGAGCAGCCGAATCGTTTGCCTGGGCGGTCGACGAGGTGACCAAACGCTATGGCCGCTATGATGTTGCCTGGGGCGACGTTTATCGAGTTCGCCGTGGAAATGTTGACGTACCGGTCGGCGGTTGCGGGAATGATCTCGGGTGTTTCCGGATCATGGGCTACACGCGGCAGGCAGATGGAAAGTTTGCGGCCACCGGCGGCGACGGCTGGACGTTTGCGGTCGAATTCGGTGATGTGCCGCGGGCATATTCAGTGCTTGCTTATGGCCAAAGCAACCGGCCCGAATCCCCTTATTTTTCAGATCAGGCGGCTATGTTCGCCCGCGGCGAGATGAAGCCGGTTGCCTTCACCGAAGTTGATATAAAGAAGAATGCATCAATGACGTTCCGGCCAGGCGAAAAAGCAATTCGGTGAGTATTAACAAGGGCCCACCGAATAGGGGTCTTGACGCTCATTTTCTGAAAATTTAGCTATTTGTAGGACTTTGCTCCGGCTTCCGCCACGGCGTGATCGTGTTCGCCGCTTCCACCGGAAACACCAATTGCTCCGACCATCTTTTTACCTTTCTTGATCGGAATTCCGCCGGCAAAGATCATTACTTTTCCATTATTCGACGCGTTAATGCCGAAGAACTGTCCGCCTGATTGACTGTGTTCGGCGAGGTCTTTGGTCGCGATATCAAAAGCACGCGATGTCCAAGCTTTCTTGATCGAGATGTCGATGCTGCCCATCCACGCATTGTCCATTCGGACATGTGCGACGAGATTTCCGCCGGCGTCGGCAACCGCGATATTCATCGGTTGCCCGATCTCTTCGGCCTTTTTCTCAGCGGCCTCAATAATTCTCCGAGCGTCTGCAAGTGTGATCATAAATATTCTCCCAGTGTTCGAATTAAGTAATCTGAATCTTGATATTACGACGTTCAAGTTCCGCAACAAACTTGTCCGGGTCGATAGCTTTTTCCTGCGGTGTGGCTCCACGGGCTAGAACGTCGCCTTTCGCCATCATCTGCGCAATGATCGAAGCCGGAAACGCGGTTGTCCGCATCATTGCTGACATTCCGGTCTGTTCGTCTAGCTTATCTACTATGTCGTATCGAAGCTTTTTGTTCTCGCCGCTTACCGTACCTACAAATTCGAGCCGAACAAGGACATAATCGGGGCCGTCAGCGGGCAGGTTTTTCTGAAGCAACTCGCCGAATACTTTACGCGGCGTTGTTTTGACGAAATCCGCAACAAGTTCGTCGCTTGAACAAAGGCCCAGATCGATCATTGTTTTGAATCTATCGCAGTGCCCGGCATAACGGATGGTCTTGTAATCGAGCTCCCTTATCTTGCCGAGAAATGTGTCCGGCAACGTAGAAGTTCCGCCGCTGGTTTGAAATGCCTCTAGCGGTGGAAAGTTTGAAAATTCCAGCATTTCACGTTCGGTCATTGAATCTACTTCAACGATCTTGCCATCTCGGACAACGCGGGCCACCTCGATATATTCGTTTATTAGACCTTCAACTGAAAAAACAAGCTGGTAATCCAAAGGCGGCTGCGGGTTTTGCGGCAAGCCGCCAACGCGGATATGAATTTCATCGAGCGAATCGAACTTCGCCGCCCCGTGCATCGCCAGGATCGACACCATTCCTGGAGCAAGCCCGCAATCGGGAATGATATTGATGCCGGCATTTCGAGCTGCATCGTTCATCGCAAGCTGTTCATCGACGACGGAGTTGTTCCCTCCAAGGTCGCAGAAATTCGTGCCGGATTCGATCGCTGCCCGTGACAGAGCTTCGTTATACCAATAGTTAACACACGAGATCGCCGAATCGTGGCCCTGCATTAGCTCCGCTGTCGCGGGGTAATCGGCCGTGTCAATTTGTTTCGCAACGATGCGGTCGGTACCGACCTTTGCCAAGACTTCTTCAGCCTTGCCGAAGTGAAAATCGGCAACGGTTACGGACTCAACGTCCGGCGAGTTGTGAACCAAATCAAAGGCCGCACCATAACCCATGCGGCCCGCTCCGAGAACAAGTATCTTCATAGCTCAAAGCGAAAAACGTAACATTATTCTAGAAATGGAAGGTCGGAAAGCCCCGCGGTTTGAAGTTCTGAATTTTTAGTTGTTCGCCGGTTTACCAGTCATCAAGTTCGTCCGGCTTTTGACCGGCGATGATCTCGGCGGCGTGATCAAAGACCTTCTTTTTCCACGTTCGCATGCCTTCAATTAGGTTAAGGGCAACCTGCGGATGTGCGGCATTTCGCTCAAGTCTGATCACCTGTGCGGTAACGGTTACTTCGTCGTTGGAATGCTCTGTGACAGTCAGGTCGATCTTTGCCCCGACCGGAGGCAGTTTTCTCGGCAAGTAAACGAGAGCACCTTGCAAGCCTACGTTTTCCGTCAGGCCCTCTTCTACAACAAGTTTGCCATCGGAATCCTTCCATTGGGCCCGGATCGGAAATGAAACTGCATGCCGTTCACCTTGTCTGCGTTCCTGCATTGCGAAGACCTCTTTTAATCGACCTTTGAAAATTAAATAAATAGACGCTCGGATGATTACCCCGGCGTTGTAAGTCTAGCAGAACATTCATTGAATTCACACGCTAACGGCCGTGCCCCATTTTCAACGATCAGCCGGCGCCGCCATTATCGTGACCTTCTGTGCGGTAGCATACATCTCCAACGAGCAAAGGGTGATAGGCTCGTCCTATTCTCTTTTTTTTGCAGCGTCAACTTTTGCTGCGGCGGCCGATGGCCATTTTAACAGGGGGTTTGACATGCTATGCCGAATTGTTATGTTCTGTCTTACGATAGGTTTCTCTCTGACGGTGCCGAAGTTCTTGGCAAATGCTCAGACACAAGAAGATCAGTCCAACGCTTCCACAAATTTTAGGAAAACTGTTTCGCAAGCGAAAGCTACGGTAAAAGGTCCGCAGGAAATCGCGATCGAGGCTGAGATCGTAGAACTACAAGCACAACTTCTGGAAAATCCCGACGATGCGATCTCCCTCAATAACCTTGCTACAAACTATGTTCGACTTGGGCGCCTATCGGAAGCTCTAAGCATTATGAAACAGTCTTTAGGCTCGGACGACAAGTTAGCCATCACGCACCTAAATCTAGGAAATTTGTACGACCTTCTTGGTCGTCATGACGAAGCGCTAAACGCAGTCTCCACATCCGTACGACTTGACCCATTAAATCCTTGGAGCCGCAATTATCTCTGCGAACTTGAGATGTTGACGGGGAGAAATTCGGAAGCCGTAAGATGCTACCGCGAGTACTTTAGCCATTTTAAGCCGACTCAAAGATCACGCTCCAACTTCGGTGTCGCGCTAATGAGGGCGGGCGAGCTGAAAGAATCAGTCGCCGTACTTACCAAAGAGGCGGGCGAGCGGCCTCGCGAGACCTCGGTGCAGAACACATTAGCCATCGCACTTTATAAATCAGAGGATTATGAATCTGCGATAAAAGTGCTCAAGGAAGCGGTGGAAAACGAACCTGACCTAGCCGAATTGAGGCTTAATCTTGGTATCTGTTACTTGGCGGTCAACAATCGGCCCGGAGCGTTAAGTCAGTACAGACTCTTGAGCACATCGAATTCTAAGCATGCGAAGGTCCTATACGGGTACCTCTTCCGTAAATATCTTCTTGACGTACGCGATCCGAAGGAAGATCGGAAATGATCGCCGTCGCTTTGCTCAACCTATCTGTCTCCAATACATGCTCCGATCCTTACTTGACTTGGGGTGGACAAAATAGGGCAAAAAATGCTACTCTCCAGTATTGTTTTGGCGAAGTTTGTCCAAAACAAGGGTTGGCAACCGCCAGCTTGGGTCGTCTCAGAATTATGTAAAAAGCAATAGTGGCCGACGCCAATGCGTCTCAAACCACTATTTTTGCATTTTACCGAGGCATACATACAGGAGCATCAGTAAGAATGAGAAGTCTCATAAGAGGTGGCCTTATTCTGTCGATAGTTGGGACGCTGGTCGTATTCGTTTACGCCCAGACCCAGACAGAGTACGTCCCCGTTATAGCGAATGATTCGCAATTACAATTTAATATAATCGGTAATAGCTCAGAAAACATTAGATCAGTCGATTCAATAAAAGTAGATAAAGCATTAACACAAGGTATTAAAATTCAGGATCCGGTTAAGGATCAAAAGAGGGACGAACGAAAGGAAGGTCAGAATAATAAGGAAGGAAAAAAGCTGGTAGAAAAAACGGTCTCGTCAAGAGCGGCCGGTGCGAATCGCGGTTCTTTCGTTGCGACGGCATATTGCCTTCGCGGGCGAACCGCTTCCGGCAGTATGGTCAGAAACGGCATCATAGCCGCTGATCCGCGTGTCCTTCGTCTTGGAACTAAGTTAAACCTTGGAGCTGGTGCATATAGCGGTAATTACACCGTTACTGACACTGGCGGCAAGATTAAAGGAAAGAAGATCGATATTTGGATGGCAAGCTGTGCTGAAGCCCGACGCTTTGGCCGCCGAACAGTTTCGATCAACGTTCCGTAGAAAGCCAGTACAACTGAATAATAAAGAGCCGCTCGATTCGTCGAAGCGGTTTTTTTTTGGAAGAACGGTAGAATGCTCCTTGTCTGTTTGTCGCAGGGAAACTAAGATTTGAATATGAATCTGAACGATAGGATTATCGCTGATATGACAGAGGCGATGAAAGCAAAAGATACCGAGCGTTTGGGAACGCTGCGGATGGTGAAGTCGAATTTAATGAACCGCAAGATCGAAAAGGGCGGCGAGTTGACCGACGACGAAGTGATGAAAGCACTGCAATCACTCGTCAAACAGCGGCGAGATTCGATCGAGCAATACGAAAACGCTGGCCGGCCTGAACTTGCTGCAAAGGAAGCTGCGGAGATCGCACATATCGAGGTTTACTTGCCACAATCAGCCACGGTCGAAGAGATCGATTCGGCTGTGTCTGATGCCATCGCCGAAACCGGTGCAGGTTCGATGAAAGAAATGGGTTTGGTTATGAAGTCGGCACAGGCAAAGCTCACAGGAAAGACCGTTGATGGCAAACTTCTGAGTGAGACCGTTAAAGCGAAGTTGCAATAAATCAAAGGGCCGCCAAAGCAGCCCTGCACGTTTTCATTAAGCTGGGGCGGTCTGGCTGCCTTCGCCAAGAAACGCCAACATCGCTTTGTTCACCTCGTCCGCGTGTGTCCAAAGCAATCCGTGCCCGGCTCCATCAATTACCTCGTATTTAGCGTTCGCGATCATCTTCGACAGACGGTCGCCTGTTGATTCGATCGGCAGGATCCGGTCGGCGTTGCCATGGATGACGAGAAACGGAACCTCGATCTTTGCAACATCTTCGCGGAAATCCTCAAGCCAGGAATCGACACACTTCAAAGTCCCGACGGCCGAAGCCTGTGTGGCTACGTTCCAACTGTTGCGGACAACCTCTTCAGAGATCCGCTTTTCTAGAGTTTCGTCCAGATTGTAAAAGTTCTTGAAAAATTCGGTAAAGAAAGCCGGGCGGTCGGCACCGATCGCTTGCTTGATGCCCTCAAAAACCTCGGGCGGAACGCCTTCGGGATTGTCGTCTGTTTGAAGTAGGAACGGCGGAACAACTCCGATCGCAATCGCTTTTGAAACGCGTTCCGAACCATAGCGGCCGAGGTAGCGGGTCACTTCGCCTGAGCCCATAGAAAAACCCGCGATCACGCATTCGTGAAGATCTAATTCAGTGAGCAACGCGTTCAGATCAGTAGCGAAAGTGTCGTAATCATAGCCAACCGACGGCTGGTCCGATTTCCCAAAACCACGGCGATCATAGGTGATCACGCGATATCCCGCATCAAACAATGCCGCCGCCTGTTTTTCCCACGAAGCGCCGTTAAGCGGCCAACCATGAATAAGCACTATCGGCTTCCCTGTTCCTCGGTCTTCGTAATAAAGTTCGATAGGTGTTGAATTCTCTTGCCCGACTTTTATGCGACCCATAATTTCTCCTTTTATTTGGTACTCAACACCGCGCGATACTAATGTTCACGCGAGTGCCGAACGACGTGCTCCACAAATTAAATGCTCTCCGACAACTATAACCGAAATTATAACCGTGAAGAGCAAAATAAATGTTGCAAATTTGGCCGTTCGCTAACCGAAAATATTCCGAACCTTGTCGATGAACGACGCGTCGTTAAAATCGGTATTTTCTATCTCTGCGAGCTGCTCCAATAGCTTTCGTTGTTCTTTGTTGAGCGTTTTCGGTGTAATAAGCGTCACTGCGACGAACAGATCTCCCTTTCCCCGGCCGCCGAGAGCAGGCATGCCATGGGATTTCAAGCGGAAAACCGTGCCTGTTTGTGTACCGGGCGTGACCTTTAGTTCTTCTTCGCCATCAAGTGTTTTGACACTTAGTTCCGCACCAAGTGCAGCCTGGGCAAAGGTTATCGGAACCGCCGAATAGAGGTTCGCTCCTTGCCGTTCGAACGTTTCGTGCTCTTTGACATGGATGACCACGAAAAGGTCGCCGGACGGACCGCCGCTCACACCGGCCTCACCTTCACCCGTTACACGCAGGCGCGAGCCGGTCTCGACGCCAGCCGGGATCTTGATCTCAAGCGATTTTTCCTTTTCGATGCGGCCTTGTCCACGACATACCTTGCAGGGCGTCCGAATTATTTTGCCCGTGCCCCGGCAATTCGGACAGGTCCGCATTACGCTAAAAAAGCCCTGCTGATACTGCGTTTGACCGCGGCCGCCGCACGAAATGCACTGTTCAGGCGACGTGCCGGGTTCCGCACCGTTCCCGTCACATGGCTCGCATTTTTCTAAACGTGGAATGCTCAGCTTTTCG